>NZ_JAAHHZ010000343.1:0-4969 GCF_010672005.1 Moorena sp. SIO4A5
ACATAGCAAAAGATAAAAAACTTACTGAAGGAGAAAAAAAGGTTTTCCTGCTGCTGTTTGGAAATGACAAAAGTAGAGTGCAAATTGCTGAAACTCTTTACATAAGTGAGAGCGCTGTCAGTAGTCGTCTAACTGGAATCTACAGGAAGTTTCAGATTACTGATAGTGGTCCAGTGAAGGAAAACAGACTAAAGGATTATCTGAGCAAGAAATATCAACCTTGGCAGTCTGAAAACTCTGAAGACTCATCAATTCTCGATAGTGAACAACAAAGCATTGATGAGCTGGTAGGAGAAGTGCGGCAGCAGCTTCAGCCCTACATCCAAGACAAGTGCGGCACAATGCGGGTTCTGGATATGACTCAGCCAATTGAGTTGACCGGAGAGCGGGGCATCTATACCAAGGTCAACATTCTGAAAAAGTGCGGCTCGTTCTAGCTAGGAGCCTCCAGCGACTGGAGGGGTATGAGCTAGGGGACTCGCGAGGTTAAAAACACCTCAAAGTTCTAACTGTCTTTCGGATGGTGGTGAAAACCCACCCCTTGAAGAGACAAGTGACTCCCTATCTTGGCCACACCGAGCGAGCGGCAACTCCGCAGAGTGAAGCTGGCACCAGGGCGCAATCAGAACCGAAGCAGATAGGTATCACTGGCGCTAACGGGGAGGTGACATGGGTAAAACTAGTCCTAGAAAAGTGTCTAAGGATGAAGCCACAATCTGGAATGAAAAATGTGCGACTTGACCCTCTCATTCTCACAGCGTTATTTTTTCGATAGCTGTAATCTCTGAGAAGGGGGTAGGCAAATTGGACTGCCCTAAATCACCAAAACAATCTGATAGATGGAACGAGTAAAAACGACAGCAAATATGGGTCTGAGGTGTAGTCGAGCCTCGGTAAGTTATGCCAAACTCAATCCCCACTGTCGGGTAGGATGCCATCGTGCGATTCGTTGACTATAAACCTTACCCCACAAGGGTTTTGGAGGATTAGTCGCAAGGAAAAAGAACCTTGACAACTTGATAACCATGATGGTGAAAAACCATCCCTCGTGAAATCCGAGTGACAGCCCTACCCTGGTTCATAGGAACTAACAAGCCTATGGATTGAAAGCGAGGGTCGAACAGCGAAGCGGAACCAATCCAGGGGAAGTTAGTAGCAGGCAAAAGACTCATGGGTACACAAGGAAGGCATGCTTGAATCATCGACACCTACACGTGGCGAAATGGATTGATACGCCACAGACAAAAGTCAAATGGAATAAAGGTTAGTTAGTTGGTTGCCTAACTATTGATTTCCCTAGAATAAAATTCCCGGTGAATAATGCCGCCCTAAAAGTCTACAAAATGGTTATTAGGAACGAAGTAACCCCCACATGTACTCTCAGAAAGGTCGAATATTTTGAGTAGGTAGTTAACCGCAAGTCATTTGGGGGAGAGATAGAGTCAAAAGCCAATGCCTAGGGTAATACCTACGGATATGCCAACAGACTCACGTTACAGGAATAGGTGTAGTTGTAAGTAGTAATGAAGAAGTCTAAAACTCGGGGATTTAACCCACAGTCGGAATGGAACAAGGTCAACTGGCGAAAGCTAGAAATAACCGTGTTCAAGTTACAAAAACGAATATACCAAGCCTCACAACGTGGCAATGTTCGCGTGGTACGAAGACTACAAAAGACCCTGATGAAATCCTGGTCAGCCAAAATGATTGCGGTCAGACGGGTAACCCAAGAGAATAAAGGTAAGAAAACTGCTGGAATAGACGGGGTTAAAGCCTTAAATGGTAAACAACGCCTTGCCTTAGTAGCTAACCTGAAAGTCTCAAAAAAGGCAAAACCAACTAGAAGGGTATGGATTCCAAAACCCGGACGGAAGGAAGAACGCCCATTAGGAATCCCAACAATGTACGACCGTTCCCTACAAGCACTAGTCAAACAAGCACTAGAGCCTGAATGGGAGGCCAAATTTGAACCCAACTCTTACGGGTTCAGACCAGGACGCTCATGTCATGACGCCATCGAAGCAATATTTGATGGAATCAGCAAAAAACCCAAATGGGTATTAGACGCCGATATCTCCAAATGCTTCGACAAAATCAATCACGATGCTCTTCTCTCAAAACTAAACACTTATCCATCCTTAAGGCGACTAATCAAATCCTGGTTAAAAGCCGGTGTAATGGATAAAGGTACATTCTCAGATACAGACGAAGGTACACCACAAGGAGGAGTCATATCACCTCTCCTTGCGAACATAGCCCTTCATGGAATGGAAACAGTAATTAAGACTTATATTGGAAACAAAAAGAACAAAAAAGGAGAAAAGATAAGCAAAAACCAGAAGATGAAGAGTATAAGTCTAATTAGATATGCCGATGATTTTGTCATCATGCATAAAGACCAAACCGTAATAGAAGAATGTCAGAGAATCATCAGTGAATGGCTAAAAGACATAGGATTGGAATTAAAGCCTAGTAAGACAAAGGTAACTCACACTTCGGAAGGATTTAACTTCCTCGGATTTAACATCCGACAATATCCAACCGGAAAAAATCAGTCAAAACTAGGCTTCAAAACCATCATCAAACCATCCAAGGAAAAAGTTCTAGAACACTATGGGCAGCTCGCAGACATAATCGACCGTCACAAAGCTGCCCCCCAAGCGGCTCTAATCAGCCGACTCATACCTATTATACGAGGATGGTGTAATTACTACAGCTCAGTTTGTAGTAAAGAAACCTTCAAAGACCTCGAATACATGCTCTGGAACAAACTCCAAAGATGGGGATATAGGCGACATCCAAACAAATCAAAGACCTGGGTAATCAATAAATATTGGGGAACCGTAAAGAAAGACAACTGGATGTTCACAGACGGAGAGAATTACCTCTTAAAACATGCCAAAACGAAGATTACTCGGCACATTAAAGTCAAGAACACCGCAAGTCCATTCAACGGAAACCTAATATATTGGAACACCAGAATGGGGAAACATCCTGAAATAAATAGTCAAAAAGGAAGACTACTAAAAAGACAAAAAGGAAAATGCTCCCATTGTGGCCTTACCTTCAGGGACGGAGATTTACTGGAAAAACACCACATAATACCACGCTCACTTGGTGGAAAAGACCTAGATAAAAATCTGGAACTACTCCATCTACATTGCCACGATGCTAAACATGGAACGAAAGTTAATTCCTTGGAATTAGATGAAAATCCATTCTAGAGGAGCCACTGACAAGGATTGTACTGTAATGAGGAGCCGGATGAGGGGAAACTCTCACGTCCGGTTCTGGAGACGAGCCAGCTGTGAGGCGACTCCCTGGCTTAGTTTAATATTAAACTGGTGGCGGGTATCCAGAGTACACAAAACTGATGAAGAGCACGGGTAGACACATGTCAAATAGATATAGTGACCTCTGGAAAAGTCAAAAGTGGAAGCAACTCCGCCGGAACCTTTTCCGCCTACAAAAGCGAGTGTATAAAGCAGTTCGAGATGGTGACCTGAGAAAGGCGCGGTCTTTACAAAAACTAATTCTGAAATCCCGCTCAGCACAAATGCTGGCAATCCGTCAAGTGACACAGCTAAATCTTGGAAAAAGAACCGCAGGAGTAGACGGAAAATCATCCTTATCCTACAAAGAACGGTTCGAGGTACTTAAAAAACTAGTATCCAGTGCGGAAAACTGGACGCACCAAGGCTTAAGGGAAATACCCATAGCCAAGAAAAATGGGGGTACGAGAATGTTGAAAGTACCGACAATCCAAGACAGAGCGTGGCAATGTCTAGCCAAGTATGCTCTCGAACCAGCCCATGAGGCCACGTTCAGTGCCGACAGCTACGGATTCAGGACAGGCCGAAGTGCCCAAGACGCACAAAAGCGCCTGTTCCTACACCTAAAATCAAACAGCAACGGCATTAAAAAGAGGGTAATCGAACTAGACATCAAGAAATGCTTTGACCGCATCTCCCATAGCTCCATTATGGATAGATTGCTAGCACCTGCGGGTCTGAAGATGGGGATATTCAGATGTCTAAAAGCAGGCATCAATCCGGAATTCCCGGAGCAAGGCACGCCCCAAGGTGGGGTGGTTAGTCCACTCTTAGCCAATATTGCCCTTGACGGAATAGAAAACATCCACCCCAGCATCCGATACGCGGATGACATGGTGTTTATTCTTAAGCCTAGAGACAACGCTGAGAAGATTTTAGATAAAGTGAGAAACTTCCTAGCCCAAAGGGGCTTAGAGGTAAATCAAGAAAAGACCAAGCTGACCAAAACGACAGACGGATTTGACTTCCTCGGCTGGCATATGAGAGTCCAGAAAAACGGAAAATTCCGATGTATTCCCTCAGTGGAAAACCATCGGAACATCCGAAAGAAGATTAAAGCCGTGGTCAACAACTCGAATTATGGCGCTGAAGTAAAAGCCCAAAAATTAGCTCCAATCGTGCGCGGATGGAGGAATTACCATAAAAGCTGCGACATGAGCAGTTCCCGAGATAGTTTATGGTTCATGAATAAAACCGCAAACCGTAAATTCCGAAAGGAAAAGAAAGTAAACCGGTATAGAGCCAATGAACTATGTAAGAAAGGCTTCCCAGCAGTAGGGTATGAACAAAATCAACACGTAAACGTTAAAGGGACTAAGTCTCCCTATGACGGAGACCTAGTCTATTGGAGTTTGAGGAACTCTGTATTATACGACGATGCTACCTCTAAAGCTTTGAAAAAGCAAAACCATTCCTGTGGACATTGCGGACATAGGTTCTTAAGCGACGAATCTGTACATCTTCATCACATCGATGGAAACCACGACAATTGGAAGCAAAAGAACCTAATGGCAGTACATCAAAGCTGCCACCAAGAAATCCACTGGAGCCTGCCGTTAGGCAAGCCTATTGGTTGAGGATACTCAGGAGCTGGATGAGGCGAAAGTTTCACGTCCAGTTCTGAAGCGGAGGTGCCA
>NZ_JAAHHZ010000344.1:0-4958 GCF_010672005.1 Moorena sp. SIO4A5
GATAGTTTTTGAATAAGTTAACAGATAATTATTATCAGGGATAACTCTAGATTTAACCTAGATTAAACTTTTAAATATAACCTGTATTTCTGCTCCCTACTCCCTACTCCCTGCTCCCTAATCCCTACTCCCTGCTCCCTGCTCCCTACTCCCTGCTCCCTACTCCCTGAAACCCGAAAATTTGTACCTCACCCAATTGATAACTGCTAGAAAAGTGAGGAGATAGTTTTGAAACGGACTAAAGGATCAGATCAGAGATTACCCAGGGTGGTTTATACTCCTGAGAGTAAGATGAGGCATCCGCTTCAATTATTTCAAGAGATGGGGCGAGACTTGCTAGCTTCTAGGGAACTAGCTTGGCGACTTCTGGTGCGGGATATCAGTGCCCAATACCGCCAGTCATTTCTGGGAATTGTCTGGGCTTTTATACCACCAATTGTGACAGCTGTTGGCTTTACTATGGCTAAGACTAACGGGGTGATTAATGTTGGTAGCACGGAGTTGCCCTATCCAGCTTATGTGATGTTTAGCATGACCCTGTGGCAGACTTTTGTGGAAACACTGAATGGTCCTGTCCAAGCCGTGACCCAGGCCAAGGCCATGTTGGCTAAAATTAATTTCCCCCGTGAAGCGATTATTCTTAGCAAACTCGGTCAAGTATTTTTTAACTTTGGTATCAAGCTGATTCTGATTGTGGGCTTGTTTATATGGTTCAAGATGCCTGTAACTTGGAGCGTGATTATAGCACCAGTTGCTTTGATTAATCTTGTCTTTTTTGGAACATTTATTGGCTTGTTATTAGCCCCGATGGGAGCCTTGTATAAAGATTTTTATATGGGTCTTACTTTGGCAACTGGATTTTGGTTATTTCTGACTCCAGTTGTCTATCCAGTTCCTAGTGAGGGGGTATTTGGCGCTATTGTGAAATTCAATCCAGTCACTCCTTTGCTGGTGACAACACGAGAGTTGGCAACCACAGGTGTGATCTCCGATCCCCTGGGATTTTGGGTGGCGAGTGGAATTGCTGTGGTGGGATTGCTACTAGCTTGGATTTTCTATCGTCTCTCCATGCCTTTTGTAGTTGAGAGGATGAGTTCTTAATGATGATTAGTACCACTGAGCAAGACCTTGCGAACAAATCCCAGGATAGTGAAGTCATTCTCTCGATTAATGGGGTTTCTAAAAAGTTTTGTCGGGACTTGAAGCGGTCTTTATTATATGGGGTTCATGATATTGCCACTGAGTTATTAGGATTGCGGCAGAAGGATGATAAGCTGCGGAAAAAGGAGTTTTGGGCACTTAAGGATGTCAGTATTCAATTGCGACGAGGAGAAGCAATTGGCTTAGTGGGGAAAAATGGTAGTGGTAAATCGACATTATTACGAATTATTAGTGGTTTGATTAAGCCGGATGTTGGCTCTGTGGAAGTTAAAGGTCGGTTGGCACCATTGATTGCTTTGGGAGCAGGGTTTAATCCGATTTTGACAGGGCGGGAAAATATTTATGCTAATATGTCGATTTTGGGGTTGTCGAAAAAAGAAATTGATCAGCGGTTTGATCAAGTTCTAGAGTTTGCAGAAATTGGGGATGCCATTGATTCGCCAGTACAAACCTATAGTTCTGGAATGGCAGCAAGGTTAGGTTTCGCTAGTGCAATTCATACAGAACCAGATATTCTTCTGATTGATGAGGTGCTAGCAGTCGGCGATCTTCTGTTTAGGATGAAATGCTATAGAAAGCTGTCTGAATTACGGGATAAAGGTACAACGTTTGTTCTAGTAGCTCACAATCCTAATTCTATTCTATCTATTTGTGATTCAGCCATTTATCTTGAACGAGGAAAATTACTAGCAGTTGGTAAGGCGGCTGTGGTAATGCAACAATATGATCAAGATTTGTTTCTAGATAATAAACAGGAATCCAAAGGAGCTGTTTTCTTTAAAGAGAAACCAGCAGAACAAAGCACTGGTTTAGATATTATTGGCGTTTACTTTAGAGATGGACAAGGAAATAGGATTGACTATCCTCTCAGTGGTCAACCTGTATCCTTATGTGTTAAGTGCAAAGCTCACACAGAAATTTATAATGGAAGCTTTTGTATTATTTTTAGACAAAATTGTGGGGAAGGAGAACCATTATTAAATTTAGATAGTTATCTAGATAACACAATATTTAAAATTTCTAATGGAGTAGTTGAACTTCAGCTAGAAATGCCTTATCTTGGATTACAGCCAGGTTATTATTCTACTAAATTATGGGTTCAAAAACGACCTAAATATATCTACGACCACGTTTTATTTAAATTTCAAGTGAAAAGTAATAGTTTAATGTCAGAATGTCAATTTTATCAACCTAGAAAATGGAAAGTTTTATACCATTAATATATTGACCCGGTGGGTGGAATGGGCATCAGGCGTGGAACGGGCATCTTGCCCGTTTCATTTCCGGACGGACTGTCCCAACACTGGCTACCGAGAAAATGAGGGCTAGCCCAAAGGTGGTGCGTTACGGGGCGGGCTGTCCCAACACTGGCGCTCGAGGTTGAACATGAGGGCTAGCCCGCCCCTAACGCACCCTACGCAACTCTGCTCCCTACTCCCTATTCCCTATTCCCTATTCCCTGTTCCCTTTGCTATATGTATGAATTCTTTAAGTTAATCAATAAATTATGGAATAATCATAAACAGAAAATCAGACACAACTATTATCGTAACCAACTTGGAAATATTGGGGAAGACTGTTATATAGGTAAAAGCGTAATCAAAAATAATTTAAGTAAATTATTTCTGGGCAATCGCGTCATTGTAGAAAATAATGTAACGCTTAAATGTAATTTAGAAGACTCTGCTATTCATATTGGCGATCGCTCCATTATCCGAAGTTCAGCAATGCTCATCTCTGCAGAGGGTAAGATAAAAATTGGTAGTGACTGTAGTGTTAACCCTTTTTGTTTTCTTTATGGTGCAGGTGACTTAGTTATAGGAAACTGGGTCAGAATCGCTACCCATACTGTAATTGTTACTTCAAACTATACTTTTGACGATCTTGATACGCCTATCGACCTTCAACCGTCTACTAAAAAAGGTGTCATTATAGAAGATGATGTTTGGATAGGGGCGGGAGTAAGAATCCTTGATGGTTGCAGAATAGGTAAAGGTTCTGTAATCGGTGCTGGGACAGTTTTAACTAAGAGTGTTGAGCCTTACTCTGTAGTTGTAGGAGTACCGGGCAAGGTTATTCGTAAACGTGGTGAATATAAAGATAGTAAACAGGAGTAAATAGGATAATTTTTTGTTAACCAAACTAGTCACAAATAAATAGATTTATCTGATCTATTTATTACTAATAAATAATCACGACTATCCTAGACTGATGATAGTAAATGAGTAGTTTAACTGAGCTTAACTCCTTAAATTATAAGGGAGTCAATACAATTAAATTTAAAAAAAATTGTTTTTTGTTATCGCTACAAGCCTCTTTTAGTAAGCTTTGTAGCGATAATTTTATACTAATTTAGTTTAGCCACATCCTAGAGAGCCATAATCCCTAGCACTATGATGATAATTAGCCATGAAAAATCAAGAGCGTGTGCGAGTATTTATCGGCTCTGGTGAAGCAAGTCTAGTGGAGAGGAAAGTCTCAATTTACTCTCTTCGTAAGCATAGCCGTAGGGAACTGGATATTTATGTTTTTAATGGCACCCACAATGCTATTGAACATAATGATGATCAGCCTTATCTCGCTCCCATGTCTTTACGAGTTAAATATCGCAATACAACTGAGTTTAGTCTCTACCGATATTTGATTCCACAGTTGTGTAACTATCAAGGTAAAGCTATTTATATTGACTCAGATACTATCTGTTTAACTGATATTGGTGAACTCTTCGAGACACCTTTGAATGGCTGTGATTTCCTGGCAAAAAGAGCTTATAGCACTGAAGGTAAAGACCTTTGGGGCTTGAGTGTAATGCTGATCGATTGTCAAAAATCTAACTTTGATTTAGAAACCTACTACGACGAAATTGAGCAAGGTCTGTATTCTTATCCTGATCTTGCCCGTATGAGTCCGGCTTTTCTGGCTCATCACCATTACCAAATCGGAGAACTAGACCCCCTTTGGAATGTCTTTGATTACTATGACAACAATACGAAGTTAATCCACTATACTAACCTCTACACTCAACCCTGGAAGTCTTCTAATCATCCCTATGGAGATTTATGGTTTCAGTACTTTAATGAAGCTAGGGAGTGCGGTTATATCAGCCAAAATGATATTGATTTAAGCCTTGCTCGTTCCTACGTCAGGCGTGATTTACTAAAGGAAAATTTATCACGGAGTATTTTTAAAAAAGTGAGATACTCTCCAGTTATTTCTCGTCTTTACGAGAGTTTAAAAAAGCTACTGAGCAATTTTATAAACGTGATTATATCACCAGTTAGGTAACTTAGTTTATGAATATTATTGCCGTTATTCCTGCTCGCTATGATTCAATTCGTTTTCCTGGTAAACCTTTGGCAATGATTGGCGATCGCCCAATGGTACAGAGGGTTTATGAGGCAGCTAACCGTTGTCCTGATTTCACTAAGGTGGTAGTTGCCACTGACTCTGAATTAGTTGCGGATTGTGTGGAGCAGTTTGGGGGAGAGGTGGAAATGACTCGCTCAGACCATGCTACTGGTACTGACCGGGTTGCAGAAGTAGCTCAACGTTATCCGGAAATGAGGGTAATCGTTAATGTCCAAGGAGACCAACCTTTTGTTACTGCTCAGATGCTGAGCGAGCTGGTAAGTCCTTATATCAAAGGGGAGTTCCCTGCCATGACGACTCTGGCTTGTCCTCTGGATATGGCAACAAGCTATCAAGACCCTAACTCAGTCAAGGTTTTATGCGATCGCAAAAATCACGCCCTCTACTTTTCCCGTGCTCCCATTCCTTACTTCCGTAATTCTGGAGAT
>NZ_JAAHHZ010000345.1:0-4947 GCF_010672005.1 Moorena sp. SIO4A5
TGTACCTGTGAAAATTGCATCCTCACCTCCATCTACCATTCCCAAGACTTCTGTCTCTGCTGGGCAACTGGGGAGTTTGAATCATTGGATGTTTGTGTCTATTGGACTAGCTTTAGTGGTGATTGGATTAGTGGTGTATGGTAAGCTCCAATTCAAGGATAAGGACAAAAAGCTGAAATTGGAGCAGTATAAAACTGCTGATCTTCGGAAAAAGTTAAAGCTGGCGCTTAATACTATCCGGAAAATGGAATCCAATCCTGATTTGGTTCACTCGCGGGAATTTAATCTGGATTACCTCAGAATGCGAATGGAAGAAGAAGTATTCCACTTTGCAGTTATCAATCAAATTAAAATTAGAATAAAACAGTTAATCAGTATAGCATTACGACCTACTCAAGACTCTAGAAATGTTATCGGTGTCGCTAGTACGTCAGGTCGTCAAATTAATGAAACATTTGATGTTAAGTACGAGACAGAAATTCGAGGTAAACGCAGTGTGGGAGTGCTTTTCCGCATTCAAGTTAAATTAATGAAATTACCCACTCAACGCACCTCGGCAACCGTTAGCCAAATTATTGACTGTATAGAAACATTTCTTAGTCCAGATGCAGAAAATGATACCTGGCAACCAACAATTCAAGGACGTATTGTTTGCATGCGTTGGGATCAAAAGGCAAAACCAACGCCATTATTAGTATTGGAACAATCTACTGAAGGGGTTAATGTGACTCTAAGAACCAAACGGGTTGGGATGACGTAATACCAATTTTATTCATAGTAGTTCTTAATGGTTTTAGGGAATAGGGAGTAGGGAGTAGGGAGTGTGGGGAGATGGGGAGATGGGGAGATGGGGAGATGGGGAGATAAAATTGGTATTAGCAATTAGCCATTAGCCATTAGTCATTATCGATTACCAATTACCGATTACCAATTACCGATTTCCCAAGCTTTGTCTTGATGCAGCGCGGTCATGGGGACGTTGCTGAATTAAGGAATGAATGCGCAATCATCTGGTGCATGTTAAAGCCCCCTAAATCCCCCAATTTTGGGGGACTTTGAACGTCTTATTCCCCCCAGAATTGGGGCCGTCATGGGGGAAACCACGGCAGTTGCTCATGGGGGGAACCACGGCAGTCGCTCATGGGGGAAACCCCCAAGACCGCGCTGCCTCCCCAAGACCGCACTGCCTCCCCAAGACCGCACTGCCTCCCCAAGACCGCGCTGCACCGCTGCTCCCTGCTCCCTGTTCCCTGTTCCCTGTTCCCTGTTCCCTTTGCTATATAGGGTGCCTTATTAAGGCACCCTACTATTTATAGAGTTTGGTTTCCAGTTTGACGTAAGTCCTATTTGGGTATTCCTTAACCAATTTTTTAAACAGGCTTTAATAATCTTTATGCAGCTAATAAATTGATTTCGATACTATAGATAATAAACGAGTAAAATACTCACAATGTTTATTAATCCTAGGGGGTGGTTCGGGAAGATTATTCCTTCCCATACACCAAATCAGTATACAGATATTTCTACAAAGAAAGATACATCATCACAGGATAACACTCCGTTAAAACCAGCTAGATTAGGTTTCCTACTAGCTGTTTTTTTTCCCCTATTCGGAGCAATTTCAACAGCTCGGGATGGGGAGGGAGTGCAACGGATGGAAAAACAAACCCAAACTTGGTTTTTTAAACTTAGGGGTCCGGTGACTGGCCCAGACAATATAGTGATTTTGGCAATTGATGAGGAGTCTCTGAATTTAAATCAATCCTATGATGATAATGATGAGTCTCAAGCACTAACTGATTTAGAACTTATCAAGAGCTGGCCCTGGAAACGAGCTGCTTATGCTAAAGCGATTGAGCGTGTAATGGCTGCTGGAGCTAAGTCTGTTGCCGTCAGTATTGTGTTAGATAGTCCCAGTAGTTACGGTGAGGCAGATGATCAACAGTTAACAGAGGTGCTAGAAAATTATGGCGAAAAGGTTACTCTGGCCGCTATATATGATACTTACGAAACTGTTGAAGGTGAGGCTATCAAGCTAGTTAAGCCAAATTCTTTGTTTGAGACACCCCAGCTATCTGTAGGTTCGATTAATTATCCCATTGAGCCAGATGGCAGAATCTATCGTCTAGCCAATCAGTTTCCCAAAGTTTGGGCTAAGAATAATCCAGAATTGGCAGAAACATCTGATCAGCTGATTTTTACAGTACCTTCCTTTAATGAGGCTACCTTGGCAGCTGCTCAGGAATCAGGACTGAAGACGAAGCCCAAACCAGAGAATATTTTCTTCTACGGTTCGGATGCATTTAGATCTATTCCCTTCTGGTATGTCTTAGATGATAATCGCTGGCACACTCGCCTAGACGATGGTAAGTATTTCCAAGACAAGATTGTGTTAATTGGACCAACTGCTAGCTCATTACCAGATTTTCATCGGACTCCTGTGTCCGATAGAATGGCTGGGGTAGAAATCAATGCTAATGCGATCGCAACACTACTCGAAGGTCGTACCATTGTTCAAGCAATTCCCAATCCTATCCACAGAGGAGTGTTGATCTTCTTGGGGGTTAATGTCGTCAGGTACTTATTAAGTCGGATTAAGCGATGGCAAGTTTGCCTAGGCTGGACAGTGCTCGGGGTAATCACTTGGGGAGAAATCAGTTATCTATTTTTCGTGTATGAGGGGCTAATTTTGCCTACAGCAGTCCCTATAGTTAACATAACTCTCAGTGGTGTTTTCTGTAGCGCTATGGGAGCAATGCAAGACCTGAAGAATAAACAGCAACTACGCCAAACTCTCAAACATTACGTTTCTGCCCCCATTGTCCAAGAAATTATCTCTGGACAAGATGATTTACGCAATTTGCTGGAGGAAAGGGAAGAAGAACTATTTGCTACTAAGTTAAGTGGACGCTATCAAATCATCAAACGACTTAGTGCTGGAGGATTTGGCGAAACCTTTATTGCTGAAGACACCCAGCGACCGGGAAATCCGCACTGTGTGGTCAAACAGCTCAAACCTGCTAGCAATAATCCTCAACACTGGCAACTGGCTCGACGGTTATTTCAAACGGAAGCAGAAATTCTCGAAAAGTTGGGCAAACATCACCAAATCCCTGAGCTGTTAGCCTATTTTGATGAAAATCAAGAATTTTATCTAGTTGAAGAGTTTATTAAAGGTCATCCTCTCAGCGATGAGTTACCAGCGAAACCTATTCCTGAAGCCAACGTCATTGCCATAGTGGTAGATATTCTAAAGGTATTGCAGTTTGTCCACAGTCACAGTGTGATTCACCGAGATATTAAACCCGATAATCTAATTCGGCGCAAATCAGATCAGAAGCTGGTGCTAATTGACTTTGGCGCTGTTAAAGAAATTACTAATCAATTGCATTCAAGACGAAACCTGACTAATTTCACTGTCGCCATTGGTACTAAAGGTTATATGCCTAATGAACAAGCTGTGGGTAGTCCAAGATTTAACAGTGATATTTATGCCACAGGTATGATTGCTGTGCGATCGCTTACTGGCATAACTCCTAGCAAATTACCAACAGATCCCATAACTGGAGAAGTAATTTGGCTCAATAAAGCACAGGTCAGTCCTGAATTAGCTACAGTGGTCAACAAAATGGTGCGCTATAGCTTCCGAAGTCGCTACCAGTCGGCTGAAGAGGTATTAGAAGCACTGAAACCTTTAACCAAAACCTTGCCAACATTCTCGTTTAGTAGCCTTGATTCATCGGTAGCGCTAGAATCTGAGGCTTCCACCGTGCCAGCACCACAGAAAACCATGGTTGATAGTGACTGTTCGAGTTCACAGAAAACTGTTCCGTTGTCGGAATCTACCACAGTGCTAGAGGAGGAAACCATGGTTGATAGTGACTGTTCGAGTTCACAGAAAACTGTTTCGTTGTCGGAATCTACCACAGTGCTAGAGTCTAAGGAAACCTTATTCTAGTGATTATAGCGGTTTTTAATTAGGTGAGGTACAAATTTTGGAGTTTTAGGGAACAGGGAACAGGTAACAGGGAACAGGGAACAGGGAAAAAATCCTGTGTACCTCATTAGGCTATAAACCGCTATAGTCAGTCAATAGGGCAGTTGAATGTTGAGTGTCCACTTTCAAGATTAAACCTTCAACCTTCAACCTAGCAACCTGGTAACCTTGAACCTTCAACCTGCTAACCTTAAGCCACTGCTAGAGGATTCAACCATCGCAAAATTTCCCGTTGCAAGCGATTTAAATCGCGATAGACTTCTTGCTTGACCCACTGACCTACGGCATCCAATGGGGTAAACACTGCCCCTGGGTTTAAGGTGACATCTTGCCCTAAAGGTGTTAAATGATTTCCTGGTATCCGCTGTAGGACAACCATATTTGGAAAACGTTTCTGTAAGGCTTGGGTCAAGCTAACACTTTGGTCAATCTCGTCATCAGTGAATTTAATCAGTAAATTACGCTGGATTTGATAGCGTTGAGTAATCAGAGAGTTAGTTTCTTGGGGTGAGGGAGTAAACTCGAGCTGGAAGATAGGATTGAGGTTTAACTGTTCCACAAAGGGAATGGCACGGTCAGCGGAATAGTTGTTATAGGAAATCAAGATATTACCAGCTCGTTCTACACTGAAGAGGCTGCCAATCAACAAATGTAGTTTGCACCCCATGCTGTGGCCGATACCATAGATGGGTAGATACCGTTTCCGTAAAGCATTGGTTACCTGTAAGCGATTGAGAGTAGTCTCGAAGCGGTTGAGTACATCTCGTGCGATCGCAATATGGTCGAGGGTATTCACAAACGGTGTCGCAATCACTGCATACCGTTGAGCTGCTAATTTTTCCAGTAACAATCGGTAAGTTACGTGGGGTGCTGTAGCAATAAACGCCCCACCCAGGAAATGGATAATCCCGGTGGGACGATTGGGGATTAAAACCCAGTTACCAGATATC
>NZ_JAAHHZ010000346.1:0-4946 GCF_010672005.1 Moorena sp. SIO4A5
TATGGTGGCAGCTAAAATCAACATGGCACCGGGAATGCCAGGAACAACCGAACCAATAATGCCTACTAGCATCAGCAGAATCAGGAACCAGTACAAAATGATTAACCACATTATTTAAATTCGAAGCAGTACCCACATCTTATAAATGACCAGAGAGAGTATTGGCGAGTTTATCAGCAATCCCCTCAATCCAATTTTCATCTTGTTTAGTGTAACTTCGGGGAGCATTGGCTGCCAAAATTAGCGCTCCTTGATTGCCAATTGGTTGACATATTACACCTTGTGTGTTATGTGGCAAGTAGTCAAATTCAAGTCGCCCTGGATAGAGCTTTAGGTTAACCAGATAGACGGCTTTTTGAGTTTCGAGAACCCGCTTGAGAATAGCTCCAGGCTCGACTTGGGGATTTTTGCCCAAGATCCCCCGCCGCAGCAGGACTTTGCCTTGGTATACCACCACAAGCGATCGCGTTACTGTATTAGTTAGTAATAGATGGGATGCCCAGGCTAATTCAGTTTTTACCTGATCTGGCAGTTCTGGAGCGAGTTCCAAACCCTCCTCGCCAATCAGTTTAACTGCATCAGGAGGTTTGGGCTGTACCTGCTGCCACAGTAAACCTGTCAAAATCAATACAGCACAAACAATTACCCCTACAGCATCAGAACGAGCTTGAGAATTGGTTAGCTGGGAGGTTAATAAACGGTTAATCAGCAACAGACCCCCTGCCAATCCTCCAACCGCAAATGGCAGCAGCCGCAGTACATCATTTTGGTCGGGTTTAGCCATCACTCACCTGTTGGTTGTTAGTTCAGTACTTAGGCAGCTGAAAGGAAACATCAAGGTGTTACTATTTTTCATCCCCCGGTTCAATGATCCGTTGGAACAAATAACCTGTACCTCGTGCAGTCAGAATTAGCTCAGGATTACTCGGGTCATCCTCTAACTTGGCTCGTAACCGGGAGATGTGGACATCTACTACACGGGTATCTACATGGCGTTCGGGGGTATAGCCCCACACTTCCTGCAAAATTTCAGAACGGGAGAATGGTTCTCCGGAACGTTTAACTAATAATTCCAGAAGACTGAACTCCATTCCAGTCAGCCGAATGCGCTCATCCCCTTTGTAGACCTGCCGCTTGTTGGTGTCAATTTTGATACTCGCAACATGAATCACGCCAGAACTAGGAATACCGCCAGTTCCGACTTTATCAACGCGCCGCAGTACGGAGCGAATACGGGCTTCCAATTCTTTTGGAGAAAAGGGCTTGACCACATAGTCATCTGCTCCTAACTCTAGACCGGTAATCCGATCAGCTACATCCCCTAAAGCAGTTAGCATAATAATGGGAATGTCTGATTCCTTGCGTAATTCTTGACAAACACCATAACCATCTAGCTTTGGCATCATCACATCTAACACCACTAGGTCAGGCTCTTGATTACGAAATGTGTCTAGGGCTTCTTCTCCATCGGCGGCTGTGACTACTTCGTAGCCAATCATGGATAACCTAGTTTCTAATATGCGACGGATACTGGCTTCGTCATCGACAACAAGAATTTTTTCTTTATGAGTTTCCAATTGACGTTATACTCCCGAAATGGTGAAGTAAGATTAATGATTTATTAATTTATCAGTAGTTTATCTCTTTAATCTAACGCTTTACAAAGTTGGTTTTATCGTTGAGAATTATATTTTCCTTGCTGGTGAAGTCTTTCTTGACTTTCATTAATGTTAATTTAATTATTGAGTTTTTTTAAGAGTTTTTAAGACTTTTCAAGTAGGATGCCGAAGCCTAAAACGCTCTATGTGTGTAATGCCTGTGGTGCTGAGTCCTCCCAATGGTTCGGCAAATGTCCTGCCTGTGGTACTTACAATTCCTTGGATGAGGTAGCTCCCCCATCCCCGGTCAAAATCAGTCGCGGGGGTTGGCAATCCAATACTTATTCCGATAACCACGAGCCTAACACTGGACCGGCTCAACCAAGATCATCCCTTACCTTCTCAGAAATTGTTGATACTGTCCAGATCCGCTTCCCCTCAGGCTATGGAGAACTTGACCGAGTCCTCGGAGGTGGTGTTGTGCCTGGGTCTTTAGTATTAATTGGTGGAGATCCAGGGATTGGCAAATCAACCTTAATGCTTCAAGTTGCCAATCAACTTGCTAAGTTGCATCGCATTCTATACGTTTGTGCAGAGGAATCAGGACAGCAGGTAAAGCTGCGAGCATCTCGCCTGGGTGTGGTATCAGCAGAAACCCCTGATCTCGAATCTAATAACGGTAGGGTGAAAAAGGAGGCTAAGTCTTCTAAGTCTAAGTCTTCTAAGTCAAAATCATCAAAAACTCCAATAGCTGCTCAAGACTCTGAGTCTACATCTGAGTCTAAAGACGCTGATTTGTATATCTTACCAGAAACCGATTTAGAGGAAATTCTGCGAGAGTTGGAGTCCCTGAAACCTCAGGTAGCAGTGATTGACAGTATTCAGACCCTTTATTTTCCGGCCTTGACCTCTGCTCCTGGTTCTGTTGCTCAAGTCCGGGAATGTACCTCCGCCCTGATGCAGGTAGCAAAGCGGTCAAACATTACTCTGTTAATTGTGGGTCATGTGACCAAAGAAGGCGCGATCGCAGGACCAAGGGTACTGGAACACTTAGTGGATACTGTATTGTACTTCGAAGGCGATCGCTTTGCCTCCCATCGGCTACTGCGTTCTGTGAAAAACCGCTTTGGGGCTACTCATGAAATCGGTATTTTTGAAATGGTCAGCAACGGTTTGCAGGAAGTCTTGAATCCTTCTGATCTGTTTTTGGGTAACCGGGATGAAATGAGTCCTGGTACTGCTACTGTCGTGGCTTGTGAAGGTACTCGTCCGATTCTGGTAGAGTTGCAAGCGCTAGTAAGTCCTGCTAGTTATGGGGCACCCCGCCGCTCAACGACTGGAGTTGATTACAACCGGTTACAACAAATTCTGGCAGTCTTGGAAAAGCGAGTCGGGATTCCCCTATCCAAATTAGATGCTTATGTCGCAACAGCAGGAGGGCTAGGAGTAGAAGAACCAGCAGCTGATTTAGGAATGGCTATTGCGGTAGTAGCCAGTTTTCGCGATCGCGTTGTCGATCCTCGCACCGTTATGATTGGTGAAATCAGCTTAGGCGGGCAAGTGCGACTAGTCTCTCAGATGGAACTCCGACTCAAAGAAGCTGCCAAGTTAGGGTTCAAGCGAGCGATCATACCCAAAGGTCAAACCTTATCTGATCTTGGTATTGAAATTATTCAAGTATCTAGAGTACTAGATGCGATTATTGCTGCCTTGCCTGGAGGATTACGCCAGGATTTCCCTGAAGATATTGAGGCTTGTGATAGTTAACAAAAATCCCCATTAATCTACCAATTACTGTCAAATAATGGTAGATTAATGGGATGGCATTAATACCACTCCGTAAGGCGGTCGAACTTACGGGACTCTCCAAAAACACACTAAGGAAGTATGCAGACAATGGGACACTCAGATGCGAAAGGACACCAGGCGGAACTAGACTCTTTGACTCAACAGATCTTCTCCGTTTTGGAAAAGCTCCAAAGTCTGACAGATCAAGCTGTTATACCATCTGTTACTGCCGAGTTAGCAGTACAAAGCAGCGAGAGGATCTTGCCCGCCAAGTCGCCTACCTCCACTCCCTCTTCCCGGAAGCAGAAATCATCCAAGACATCGGCTCAGGTCTCAACTACAAAAGAAAAGGACTTAGAGCCATTTTGGAACGAGTTGTGTCGGGAGATAAGCTCACGGTTGTTGTTACCTGTAGAGACCGACTTACCCGATTCGGGTTTGAACTCATTGAGTACTTGGTCGGCCTCAACGGTGGAAAAATCCTGGTTCTCGACCAGCCTCAGAGCTGCCCAGAATCAGAACTTACCGCAGATCTTCTCTCCATCATTCACCTCTTCTCATGCCGGGTTCACGGACTCAGGAAATACGGTAAAAAAATCCAAGAAGATTCGTCTGTTCCTAAACTCTGAGCAGCGATCCCTTGCCCGTAAATGGTTTGGGGTTTCCCGGTATGTGTTCAATAAAACCATCAAAATCCTCCAGGATGGCGAAATAAAAGCCAACTGGAAAGCCATTAAAACTGGCATTTTAAACGACCTTCCCGAGTGGTGTAAGGAAGTACCTTATCAGATAAAATCGATAGCGGTTAAGGATGCTTGCACCGCTGTCAGAGAGGCCAAAAAGAAGTACAAAAAGACTTCGCAAATTCAAAGGGTAAGGTTTAGATCGAGGAAAAATCCTACCCAGTCTTGTTATATCCCTAAATCGGCAGTTTCAGCTATGGGGGTATATCACACTAAACTGGGCAAGATAGCTTATTCCGAGACCATTCCTGACAATATTTGCGACAGTAGACTGACCAGCAGGAATGGGGATTACTATTTGGTCGTCCCCTATCAAGAGACTAAAAATAAAACCGAAAACCAAGGTAGAGTAGTCGCTTTAGACCCTGGGGTCAGAACTTTTATTACCTTTTTTAGTGAGACATCTGTAGGAAAGATTGGGAATGGAGACTTTTCTGGTATTCAACGATTGTGCCAACATCTAGATAATTTGCTATCTAAAATAAGCCAAGCTTGTGGTGGTCAAAAACGTCGGATGAGAAAGGCCGCTCGGAGGATGGTAATCAAGATTCAAAACCTAATCAACGAGCTTCATCATAAGACAGCTAGGTTCTTAGTTGACAATTTTGATATAATCTTACTTCCCACCTTCGAGACTTCTCAGATGTCGAAAAAAGGTAATAGAAAAATCAGATCTAAGACTGTCCGCAATATGCTGACATTCGCCCACTATCGCTTTAAGGAATTCTTGAAGCACAAAGCTCAAGAGACCGGGAAGACGGTGGTGGATGTCTGTGAAGCCTATACTAGTAAGACTGTTAGTTGGACAGGTGAATTG
>NZ_JAAHHZ010000347.1:0-4923 GCF_010672005.1 Moorena sp. SIO4A5
TCTGTATATACTTGATTAGACTTCGCCGTAGTGGTTGGGAATAGGGAACTTCGGATATCGGAACAGAACTATAAATACATATCAAGTAGGGACGTATGGCGTGCGCCCCTACAGGTTGAGTCACTCCCTAAGTCCTGTTATAGTTTCTCAATAATCAATAACGTTTGTGTCGTAACTCAGCTTTAGGTGAAACCGCCAGCCCAGATATATCGCCCCGGCTGGACTCGTTTCCAGCCTTTAGATTCACATCCTTTAGTTAAAGTGTTACTAATGGATTTACGGGCTACATTTTTCTTCTTAGGATCCAAACCATTAGGATAAAGCACGTCCAAAACATCTGCGGCACTCATGATCTGTGGATAGTGTTCTCTTAACACAGAAGCCACTAGCTCATATAACGTCATATACTTTAATTGCTCTAACTTAGGTAGCGGAGAAGGCCGACGAGCTTTGCTCTTAGCAGGCTTTCTCTGAGGTTTATTGGTAGAAACTAAATCGGGCAAATCTTCAGCAGAAAAGGTGTAGCAATCTGGAGAGTCAGGGTCAGAGTGCCATAACCCCTGGCTCTCCCCTTTCAGCAAGATAGATTTGACCAGAGAAGTTTTCGAGGCAATATCGTCTTTGCCCAACTCTCCAAACAGCTCCCTGATCAGGTAATCAACGTGGAAGATCGTACCCCTATGAGTTTCTAGGAGTCGCTCAATGGCTTCTGTAATCCTCTGCTCCTGGTAATCGAGTTGTTGTTTGAGTGCTAATGGTGACTCATCTAATTCAGTTTCAGTGGAGAAGTCTGCAGGCAATTCAGCTACTGGCGTGGTGAGGTAGTATTTTTCCTGCTGGTTGTGGTTGCGATTTCCAGGAGGCAGGAACTTGTTGGAATTGTTTTCTGGTAGAGCTAATGCATTGGTATTTAGCAAAGCTTTAGCATGGCTAAGCTGTTCTCTTGCAACTGTGGCAGCTTGTTCATGATACTCCACCATTTGTCGGTAGTAATCAACCAAATCTGCTAACATGTTTTGACTTTGCGATGGTAGCGATGGCTGTGATGGAACATAAGACATCTACTTTTTTCCCCCAGATTCGTTAGCGTGTTGATAGCGAAGACACTTTCTGGCTACTCCTTTGCAGCGATTTCCATACTTGGGACAACAGGTAGCATAAGTCTCCCTCTCTGCAGGCGAATTGCAGTAGTGGCAAATGAACTTGTAAACCCGTGTATGGATAGTACGCCTGTGGGCTCTTACTTTGTATTCTCGAACAAAAACTTGTTTACTGGGCATGATTGTTTAGATAATTTACTCCTTAAAGAGTAACAATGGGTTACTAATAAGTGAAAGGAAGCGAATTAACACTGCTTGTGTGTTCTTTTTGAACTCTCGGGCAGCGTCAAGCACGGGGGATTCTACGCAGAAGGGGATAGCGGATGAAACTGGAAGCCTCAACCATAATCTTCGATTTAGTTGTCGGTACTTCACATAACTCCCATAGCAAGGGCAGTAGGAGTAATACCTTTGACTCCAATTTGATCTAACATCCTCACACAATAACTGCAAGCTGTACAATAGGGAACTGCCGCCAGATTCCTCTAGAAAAACGGCAGCTGATGGCATCGATTCTTATTGGCTATGTGACCCAATGCTCACAACACTTCGATTGGGAGCACTCACATCTGTCCATACCAAGTCATTTCCCCTAAGTAGAAGGTCATGGTCGATAAGCTAAATGCGCGCTCGGTGTCTAGTGAGAGACTATTCCATATCTAGTCTAGGTTTGACCTTAAGCAGTGTGCCATTCTCCCGCTTATTAATTGAATTGTGTGATCAACAATTACCTGTTTAGTCTCCATCGCCTTTTGTTTCACCTCCTCCGGCACTTTCTCCCCAAATTTACCGAGATTATTCCCTAAATTCTCTAAATATATAATGTCTGGTTGCTCAAATCCCAGAGTATAGACTTTTTTTCCCTCCCTTTTGGTAATGGGTAATGAGTAATCGTCCTAGGATTACCGATTACCCTGAGCCAATCACCCAACAATCCGATGTGGCATCCCTTTTCAAGAAAGGGTATCAGAATCGGCTCTTCCTCTCGCTCCCCCATCCGAACTTCCTAACAGAGCATATAACCCCCTTCGCTTTCGCATCCTACTGCGCACCGGAGCCACGCTTCACGTCTATGGGTCCCAAGCGGTTTATCAAAAAACTGCTATTGCTCATCCCTAACAATTACAACCAGATTAGCAACTAACAATTACTATTGACCAATCCCCAGAATTGATTAGATTGTAAACCACTAACTTATCCCTCTTCTGTCAGTATCCGAATGTAAGAGGTAATAAATATAAGAGTTTATCCAGACATATAAAATGTTTAAAATTGATTGATCATTTCAATTAGATCGATAAATCCGAGCGACGATATTATTTTCAATAAAACCTTGTGCAAAAAAAGCTATAATTTTAAATATAAAAGGTTTTCATGAACCTAGTATATAAAAAAAATCTGAAATTACCACTAAGTATTTTATAAAACAATTAAATAGCAATTTCGGTATAACCATATAAAAAAATACCGATAAAATGTGGCAATTTCAATAATTTTTATATTATAATTATTTATATTATAGTTAATAAATCCTAGTTTTATATTTATATCAACGCTATAAATTAATACATGAATAATTTTTTTATTTTTGTTTTATATATAGTTTTATTGAGCAGTTTTATCAACGTCATTAACATTGTTTTTTTGACGACATCTAGTTTCATATAAACGCTCTAATATTGGGGTAAATAATTGCTTAATTGAATCGATAGTTTTTGATTTTTGATTGGCGTCTATTTTTGGCTGCCGAAGTTTATTTTTGTCGAGTTTTATTACCAACTCTAAAGCTTCTTTGTGTTGGTTAATTTCTTCTACAACTATTTTTCGTTCCTGTTCAGGATCTGTTATTGTTGCTGGATCCTCTTTTCTTAACGTAAGTTGTTTAGTATTGTTATACAAGGGGATAGGGTTAATCCCATATACCATTAGGATTTGAAGATTTTTTCTGGCGGCCATGAATTTTTTGCTAGCGGCTACTATGCCTCTACTTAGACAAAGGGAAGCTATGGAAAAAATTATGGCTACAACAAAAGCAATAACGGGTATTAACTGATCTGCTGATCCGGATTCGTTGCTGACTAATACGGCTTGGAAATTCAAAAATATATCTCCTAATAGCACCAGCCAAATTATAGATAATCCATTAGTTAATGGTAAAGGTATCTTAATTTTTTTTGTCAGAATTCCAGAGCCATCTACTATAGAGGTTATGGGTAAAGCACCTGTTACCAATAAACTGATTAAATTCTTAGTCTCAATCCCAAATATTTTATCACCCTTGGACAGAGCAAGTCTTTCCCCAAACGAATAATCTAATAGAGCAAACTGTCCAAAACTAGAAATGATTAACAGTGCTGAAAATATCAAAATTATTATGATTTGAAGTCTTTTTTCTCGGCGATACCAATCTTCAAGCTTTTCACGCTCTTTCGGCTTTTCAATATAGTTGTCAGACTTGGTAGCTGCTGGTTCAAATTCCGTCATATCTGATCACATCATTAGTTGAATCTATTCCGGTGAAGCATTGGAAGCCTATACTTTTGGTTTAACCTCTAATTTATCGTCCAAATCCGCAAAACCATACTAGTGTAAAATGTTATTTTTTTTTAAATCATCCGGTATTTCGCAATAGGTATCTTCTGAACTAGGAGTATATTTTTCGAGGTATTCTCCATCCAGTATTGACTCAAAATACTTATCAAGATGGATTCCCCCTATATCATCTATCTGGTTTAATTCTTGTTGAATTTCATTTTTAACAGTTTTACCATCACGAAATGCATTACTTGATTGAATACTTTTTCTATCTTTTTGTCTTAAAATTTCTTTTAAATTTGGATAGTTTTTGGGCTTAAAATAATAAATCCCTTCAAATAAGTCCCAGGTGTAAACTTGAAGGTTAACATTTGGTTGAGCATCTTTGATTTCAAAGGGCAACGAAATTATTAAAATAACACTTTTAATTTTAGGGTCACGAATTTGGAGATTTCTCTCTAGACTTAAATTTAGAACTTGTTGATCATCTTCTCTAGACCATTTCCAAGCTAAGCAACTAGCTTTTTTATAAATCCATCTGTCGTTATGGTTATCAATACGTCTGATATAAAAACTTTTAGCTTGATGAGAAAATGTCAATAATGTTATAATATTGGGAGTATATCTCTGATCTAGTAAACTATTGCTATCTTTAATTTCTGGTCTTGAGTTGACAGGAACTCTCAAAACCAGCTTTTGAGGTGAGCATTCTTGATTGCCAAAAATCTCGCTATAGATAGGCTCATTAGACTGCACACTTATACTTCGAGCTTCTTCAGTTTGAATGAGACAGGGAGTAATTTTAGGGCTACAGGATTGTAGCCCGATACTATTCAAGATAAGAGTGACAATAATTCCTAGGTAGCGGTGCAACCCCAGCGAGGTGCCCTCGCCATGGGAACGCGCACCAAGACATCGGAAGAGTTTATTCATGCGAAACTGTACCATGAAATGACTTGAAAGATGCTTTACGCTAGCATCCAGTTAAGCGTTCATGCCTACAGGATTACTTAAGGCATCTTTTGCCAACCTGGGACGATCTAGGATGGAAAGGGTATGCGATCGCGTTAGATACATCTCACTAATGATCTTCTAAGGTCACCGCAGACTTCCGGATTGTTGGCAAAATTAGCATGTTTGTCGTTTTTCCAACTCCTCTACTAGCCCTTAAAGCTCCTTAATTTCTACTTGCGCTTCTGCCTTCCGATTCCGGGCTGATTAAATCAGTCGGTCAATAATTCCCCGAGCATTTGGTCTGGGCAACTAGATGAGAGTCGTCTTGACTTCT
>NZ_JAAHHZ010000348.1:0-4911 GCF_010672005.1 Moorena sp. SIO4A5
AAGAAACCCTACGTCTGTTTGGTGTCTTAGATCAGCAATTAGCAAAACAGGAATTCATTGTTGGAGATTACTCCATTGCCGACATAGCTACCTATCCTTGGGTAGCTGCCTATGAGTATTTGGGAGTGACCCTAGATAAGCATCCCCACCTCAAACGCTGGGTCGAGACAATGCAGCAGCGACCTGCTGTGGAACGGGGCATGGCAGTTTGAAGGTTTGTTGAAAGTTGAAAGTTGAAAGTTCAAAGTTCAAAGTTCAAAGTTGAAAGTTCAAAGTTCAAAGTTCAAACTTCAAACTTCAAAGTTCAAAGTTGAAAGTTCAAAGTTCAAAGTTCAAACTTCAAACTTCAAAGTTCAAAGTTGAAAGTTCAAAGTTCAAAGTTCAAACTTCAAAGTTCAAAGTTCAAACTTCACAGTCATGAATCCTAGGTGGGCAGTGCCTAGCAACCCGATTGCCAGCTGATCTGATCTGTCTGGTGTACTGCCCACCCTACATGAAGCTAGGAATTCTATTAGAACAATTTTGGCGCTTTATAAGCACGATTTACCGCGACAGTTATCCTACCAAATTTATCACCAAAATATTCCAACCACATAGCTATAATAAACCCTAGAGTCAATAATAATTAAAACTACGGCGGTTTGCATAACTATCAGCTACACAGGATTGTCTTCCCTCTTCCCTCTTCCTTGCTCCCTGCTCCGAACGCGCACCGCGTGGCCGACGGCCTCAGTCCCTGCTCCCTAAAAACCCATAAATTTGTACCTAACTGAATTTAAAACCGCTGTATTTCGTAATATTTTTTATTACTGAAACCAATTAAAAATAATCTACATATAACCTAATAAATGGTTATATGTAGATTATTTTGATAACCGAAAAAAGATGCCATAAAAAAATATTAATTTAATTATTTTAGACTATTAGGGTTGCAATCTTTAAAGCTAATTTATAAAGTAAATATTAAGAGCTCAAATCCCTTGACAGATATGGATTTCAGGGAACAGGGCTTCCCTAAGGACACTAATCAATGAAAGCCTTGCAGCGCCAGGGTTATAGCTTAGTTTACCAATCAGATATGACAACGGTGATAATTAAGCTAATTTTGTTCAAAATTAAGAGCTGATAAACTTTGCTTAAAAATATTACAAAACTAGGTTTGGTTTATTACTGTGTAAATGTAGTTAAGCGCAAATAAAATTATTTTTTTGGGCTAATTTACATTGCTTTTCACAGAAAAAAAAACAGGAGTAAATCATGGGTACTTTCGAGGATTTAGGCACTTTCACGGGTAATTCCATCATCCGCAATGGGGACCTTAGAATCTTAGACCGCAGTGATGTGTATAAGTTTAGCCTCTCAAACAACGGTCAAATTAACCTAAATCTAAACAATATCAGTGCCGGTGATGATGCTAACCTCAGACTCTATCAGGACACTAACAACAATGGCATCTTGGACTTTGGCGACCAAAATGTGGCTAGATCTTTACAGAGTGGCAATGCTGACGATGTGATCAACTACACTGCTACCAGTGGCACTTACTTTGCCCAGGTAATACGCTACGCTCCTGGTAGCAATGGTATTGTTTCCTATGATTTAGAGTTGTCTGGAAGTACTACTACGACTGGAACTGGAACTACCCCAACTAGCAAACCAAATACCTATCAGCCCTTTAACCCCAACGAAGTTTTTTCCCTAAATAGCAACCCAGACGCAGACCACATTATCTACCTTGACTTTAATGGTCACACCACCACAGGTACTGACTGGAACGATGACTACGGAAATCCTATTGTAACCCCTGCCTATGACACGGATGGGGATACTTCAAATTTCTCCACTGCTGAGAAAGAGACGATTTGGCACATTTGGCAACGGGTGGCAGAAGACTTTAGTCCCTTTAATGTCAATGTCACTACTGCCCAACCTTCCGAGGACCAACTCAAAAAAACTAGCGGTAGTGATTCCCAATGGGGCATTCGCGTTGTGATTGGGGGAGATGGTTCTTGGTATAATAAACCAGGTGTCGTTGGTGTGGGTTATCTTGATTCATTCAACGACGACATTGATACCCCCACCTTTGTTTTTTCAGAAGTGTATAACGGCAGTGAGAAAGGGGTGGCTGAGACCATTAGCCATGAGGTAGGTCATACCTTGGGTCTTGAACATGACGGTAATTTTACCACCGAGTATTACACTGGTCATGGCAGCGGCCCAACAGGATGGGCTCCTATCATGGGGAATAGTGATTTCAAGGACTTAACTCAGTGGAGCCAAGGTGACTATATCGGTGCCAGCAACCAAGAAGATGACCTAGACATCATCACTGGGCAAAATGGTTTTGGCTATCGCCAGGACGATTATAGTAACTGGCGAACCGGTGCAGCAGGGCTATCCATCAATGATGGTCAGGTGGAAAATTATGGCATCATTGAAAAAAATAACGACATTGACTGGTTTCAGTTCAATTCCACTACGGGCAACATAGCCCTAGATATTGAGCCTTTTGAGCGAGGAGCTAATTTAGACATTCTGGCTAGGCTATATAATGCTTCTGGTCAACTGATTAGCTTCTCTAATCCCATCGGTTCTCTGTCTGCTAGCTTTAATGTTGACCTTGATCCAGGACAGTACTATCTAAGCGTTGAGGGTATTGGTGAAAGAAACCTAATTACTGGCGGATATAGTGATTACGGCAGCTTAGGACAATACTCTATTACTGGCACGATTGCTTAGATCCTGCAATATTTAGCCTTAGAAACGTTCCTAAAAATATTCCAATATCGAAGCTTATGTTGAGGATGTATAGTAATCCATAAGCGTTAATTTATAGCTAATTTATAGTAAATATTCATCGCTCAAATCCCTTGACAGATATGGATTTCAGGGAACAGGTCTCAAACTAGACCGAATTCCTGAAATCCTTCCAGTGTCATGGTTATAGCTTACTTTACCAATCAGCTCTGACAACTGTGATCATTAAGCTAATTTCGTTACGGTGCCCTTGACCCGTAATTAAATTGGCCACGGGTCGCACCGCTAAAATTAAGAGCTGATAAACTTGGCTTACAAATATTACAAAATTTAGGTGTGGTTTATTAAGCTGTAGATGTAGTAAAGCTCAAAAAAAATCAAGTTTTTGGGCTAATTTCTATTTCTTTTCACAGAGAAAAAAAGTCAGGAGTGAATCATGGGTATTTTCGATGATTTAGGCACTTTCACGGGCAATCTCATCAGCCGCAATGGGGAGCTTAGGCTCTTAGACCGCACTGATGTGTTTAAGTTTAGGGTCTCAAACAACGGTCAAATTAAGCTAAATTTATACCAGATCAGTGCCGGTGATGAGGCTAACCTCAGACTCTATTGGAACACTAAGAATAATGGCATCTTGGACTTTGGCGACCAAAACGTGGCTAGGTCTTTAGAGGGTAGCAATGCTAAGAATGTGATCAACTACAGTGCTACCAATGGCACTTACTTTGCCGAGGTAAGACCCTACGCTCTTGGTAGCAATGGCATTGTTTCCGATGATTTAGAGTTACCTGAAAGTACTACAACTATTGGAATTGCTGCAACTACCAAACCAAATACCTATCAGCCCTTGAGCCCGAACCAAGTCTTTTCCCTCAACAGCAATCCAGACGCAGACCACATTATCTACCTTGACTTTGATGGTCAAACTACCACAAATACCCTATGGAACCAGAAGTTCGGGAGTCCCATTGTGACCCCTGCCTATGACACGGATGGGAATACTTCAAATTTTTCCACTGCTGAGACAGAGACCATTTGGCGCATTTGGCAACGGGTGGCAGAAGACTTTAGTCCCTTTGATGTGAATGTGACTACTGCCCAACCTTCCGATGACCAACTCAAAAAAACCAGCGCTAGTGATTCCCAATGGGGGATTCGCGTTGTGATTGGGGGAGATGGTTCTTGGTATCAAAAAGGTACCGGTGGTTTGGCTTATATGGATTCATTCAACTGGAACACTGATACCCCCGTTTTTATTTTTTCAGAGAATCGCGCTGGAGGTAGTGAGAAAGCGGTGGCTGAAGCTATTAGCCATGAGGTAGGTCATAGCTTGGGTCTGACACATGACGGTAATTTAACCAACCACTATTACGGTGGTCATGACAATGGCAGTGTCGAAACAGGGTGGGCTCCTATTATGGGAGAGGGCAACGATAAAAATCTAACTCAATGGAGCAAAGGTGAGTATACCGGTGCCAGCAACCAAGAAGATGACCTAGATATCATCACTGGGCAAAATGGTTTTGGCTATCGCCTGGACGATTATAGTAACAGTCGAACCAGTGCAGCAGCGCTATCTTTCAATGGTGGTCAGGTAGAAACTTATGGCATCATTGAACAAAATAACGACATTGAATGGTTCCAGTTCAATTCAACAACGGGCAACATAGCCCTAGATATTGAGCCTTTTGAGCGAGGACCTAATTTAGACATTCTGGCTAAACTATATAATGCTTCTGGTCAACTGATTAGCGTCTCTAATCCTATCGGTTCTCTGTCTGCTAGCTTTAATCTTGACCTCAATCCAGGACAGTACTATCTAAGCATTGATGGTACGGGTCTTGGAAACTTAGCTACCGGATATAGTGATTACGGCAGCTTAGGACAATACTCTATTACTGGCACGGTTGGTTAGACTCTGCAATCTCTAGCCTTAGAAACTTTCCTCAACATCTTCCGGACTCAAAGGAGATGTTGAGAATTTAGAGTAGTATTCATAGTAGAGTGTGGAACCCGGGCGCGGGGAGGGTTGGAAGTGTGGGGAGATGGGGAGATGAGGAGATGGGGAGATGGGGAGATGGGCATAGCAATATAGCATTTCTCATACCTATGAGCTTCAGATAACCTGTTAGCTGTTCCCTGTTCCCGATTCCC
>NZ_JAAHHZ010000349.1:0-4908 GCF_010672005.1 Moorena sp. SIO4A5
TCCGACTTCCCTGCTCCCTGCTCCCTGCTCCCTGTTCCCTGCTCCCTGCTCCCTACTCCCTACTCCCTACTCCCTACTCCCTGTTCCCATCAATCCTATATTGACATCTCAAATGAAAAATCCATATATTCCCTACGGTCGTCAAACTATTAGTCAACAGGATATTGATGCGGTAGTTGAGGTTTTGCAATCCGATTGGCTGACTCAGGGACCAGCGATCGCTAAATTTGAGCAGTCTGTGGCGGATTATTGCGGGGCGACCTATGGTGTAGCTGTGTCTAGTGCTACGGCGGCTTTGCACATTGCTTGCTTAGCTGTTGGGTTGGGCAACGGGGATACACTGTGGACCTCCCCCAATACGTTTGTGGCATCTGCAAATTGTGGACGATATTGCGGGGCAAGGGTTGATTTTGTTGATATTGACCCTAGAACTTATAACCTCAGCGTAGAGGAGTTAGAGCGCAAATTAATTTGGGCACAGGAACAAGGCTGTTTGCCAAAATTAGTAATTCCAGTTCATTTTGCTGGCCAGTCCTGTGAGATGAACTCGATTGCCGCTTTAGCTCAAAAGTACGGTTTTAGGGTACTTGAAGATGCTTCCCACGCTATTGGGGGACGATATCAAGGACAGCCGGTTGGCTTAGGTCAGTTTTCTGATCTAGCTGTGTTTAGCTTTCATCCGGTAAAAATTATCACCACTGGTGAGGGTGGTATGGTGCTAACCAATCAGGCAGATTTATACGAAAAACTGATTCGACTACGCACTCATGGTATTACCCGCAAGCCGGAGTTGATGAAAGGGGAATCTGATGGTCCTTGGTATTATCAGCAGTTAGAATTGGGCTTTAACTACCGCATTACTGATATTCAAGCTGCTTTGGGTGTTAGTCAAATGCAGCGCTTAGAGGAGTTTGTTGAGCGGCGCAGGTTTTTAGCTGAGCGATACAATCAGTTGTTGTCAGACTTGCCTTTAACTCTACCTTGGCAACATCCTGATACAAATTCAAGTTGGCATTTATATGTGATTCGGCTAAATTTGGATAAGATTAATAAGACTCATCGTCAGGTATTTGAGGAACTTCGTAGTTTAGGAATTGGTGTTAATTTGCACTATATTCCGGTGCATACCCAGCCTTATTATCAAGAGTTAGGTTTTGGTTGGGGTGATTTTCCTGAAGCAGAGAAGTATTACCAAGAAGCAATCAGTATTCCCCTACATTATGGATTAACTGAACAAGAGCAAGACAGGATTGTTACTTCTTTGAGCAAAATCTTAATATAAAACGGGTGTAATACTTTGTAAAGTCTCAGCGTTTATGAAGAGTAAAACTATTAAGTGAAACTAGTAATAATAGTCCAGGCTAGAATGACTTCGACCCGCCTACCTGGTAAAGTCCTTAAACAGGTATTGGGTAAACCTTTACTGGACTATCAAATTGAAAGACTACGACGGGTTAAGCTCGCCGATGAAATTGTAATTGCAACGACAATCAATCAAACTGATGAACCGATTGTTGAATTATGCAATAGTATTTCTATTCCCTATTTCCGTGGTTCTGAAGAGGATGTCCTGGCCAGATATTATGGTGCTGCTGTAGAGCATCAAGCAGATGTTGTTGTGCGGGTAACGTCAGATTGTCCTTTGATAGATCCTCAGGTTATTGACCAAGTTATTCAGTTTTATCTTGACCATCAAGGTGAATATGACTATGTTTCTAACTCTTTGCAGCGAACCTATCCTCGCGGTATGGATACAGAAGTGTTTTCCTTTGCTGCCCTCGATGAAGCATTCCATGAAGCGAGTGCGCAACCAGATCGAGAGCATGTCACCCCGTTTATTCATAGGCAGCCGGAACGATACCGTTTAGGTCATGTAACCTATGTTGAGGATAATAGTAATCATCGATGGACGGTGGATACGGCGGAGGACTTTGAGTTAATTCGGCGGATGCTGGAAGCGCTCTATTCTCAGCAACCAGAGTTTACATTAGAATATTGTTTAGACCTGGTCAGTCAGCATCCTGACTGGTCTGAGCTTAATGCTCACATTGAACAAAAGCAGTACGGTGAGTAATTCAAACTATGGAGGATTTGTGGATAATTTTATAACCGAACAGGAAGCCTTCTGGGCAGGGTAATTTGGAGATGAATATATTACCCGAAATCAATCGGATATTTCAATTGCCCGCAATATTGTCTTGTTTTATAAAGTTCTGAGTCACACTCGTTGTGTTGACTCTGTTATTGAGTTTGGTTCCAATATTGGTTTGAATTTGCAAGCCATTAAGCAACTTCTTACCAAAGCAAATTTTTCGGCTATTGAAATCAAGAATAAAGCTGTTTAAATATTACAAAAATATACATACATCCGCCCAGTAGATTCTTGATTTTTGGCCAACTAAAAAATACGATTTCGTCTTAATCAAGGGAGTTTTGATTCATATCAATCCAGATAAGTTGGCTCAGGTGTACAGATTATTATATGAATCAAGTAATCGCTATATCTGTATTTCAGAGTACTACAACCCTACACCTGTAGAACTGAACTATCGTGGTCATCAAGGTAAACTATTTAAGCGTGACTTTGCCGGAGAACTTATGGATCAATTTGATGACTTGAGGCTCTTGGATTATGGATTTGTCTATCATCGGGATAATCAGTTTCCACAAGATGATACAACTTGGTTCCTGCTTGAAAAAAACTGTCGATCAATGAAGCTAGTAATCCGAGCTGACGCTTCTGCTCAAATCAGAGTTGAGGAAAGAGATGATTGAGCATGCTCAACGGTTAGTTGATGGTGAAGGCAGTGCCAGAGTGCTGATGCACCTGCAGGATCAAAAGCTCAGGTTGAGAGCTGTGCGTGAAGATGATTGTGAATTGCTGTGGCAGTGGGTCAATGAGCCACAGGTAAGGGCTTCTGCTTTTTCTTCAACAACAATCCCTTGGGATGATCATGTGCAATGGTTTCGTAGTAAGCTTGCTGATCCCTCTTGCTACATATTTATTGCCCAAAATGCTAATCAGGTTGACATCGGTCAAATTCGATTTGATTGCAGGTATGATGGCAATGCTGAAGTTGATCTAAGCCTCGCAAGTGATCAACGGGGCTTGGGCTATGGCTCACGGCTGATTGAAATAGGCATAAAACAACTATTTCAACAGACGGCGACTATTCACTGTGTTCATGCTTACATCAAACTTGATAATTTAGCATCGATGCGGGCATTTGAACGGGCTGGGTTCCAAAAGCTTCAGGTTGAATCGATAAAAGGCCATCCTGCCCTTCACTATCGCTATAGCAGGGATGTAAAAGCATGAGCCAAACATCTGCTAAACTCGCCATCCATGTTGATGGCGGCACCACGATTGGGTTGGGTCATGCCACACGGGGGATTGGCTTGGCTGAAGCCTGCAAATCCTTGGGATTTAAAGTGATGTTCTTGATTGACCCAGCCTCAGGGCTAAAGGATTTTCTCTCCAACCGGAGGCAACAGGTACAGGTTTGTGAGGCTACTCCGTTAGGAGTGTTACAAGCCGCCCAATCAATAGGAGCATCGGCATTGGTAATTGATAGCTATCGCTTCGATGAAGCGGCATTGCGATTGCTCCAAAATCAAGGTTTACTCATCATTTGCTTTGACGATCAAGCTAACCGTGCTTTACCTGTGGATGTGGTCATCAACGGCTCGCCCGCTGCTCCCAGCCTCACCTACGACGTGGGACCCGATACACACCTATTGTTAGATGTGGCCTATCAGGTGGTACGTCCTGAGTTTTGGCCCCATGTGCCCCGCGACTATGACACCCTGGTGCGATCGCTCTTTGTCAGCATTGGTGGGTCAGATTTACTGGGTATCTTTGACCCATTAATTAAGTTTTTGGATCACCATGCCACTTCGTTACTAGCTAATGTCACAATAGATTTTGTCCTTGGACATTTTGGCACTGCGGGTGATCGTCCCTTGGCGGCTAACCTCCGAATCCAGCACAGTCCTAAGGATATGCGATCGCTCATGGTCAAGGCAGATTTGGCAATTAGTGCGGGGGGCCAAACCCTCTATGAACTAGCTCGCTGTGGCACTCCTACCATTGCCTTTTGCGTAGGTGCAGACCAAATTCCCAATTTGACCGCTTTAGAACAGCGAGGGTGTATAGTAAACATCGGTTGGGCCAGTCAACCCAATTGGTTAGATAAGTTGCACCAAGTGCTGCAACAGTTATTGGTAAATCCCAATCAGCGGGCGGTATTGGGCAAGGCTAGTAGTAACCTAATCGATGGTAAAGGGGCAACTCGGATTGCTAAAGCGATTCAGTCGTTAATCTAAAACTTAAGTCATGAAGAAACTTGTGGTTTTTTACGATGAAACCCCCGACCTCTGAAAAAGAATTTCCAGGGTAATTTCTAATTAAAATGATTTTCAAATTCCATGATTGAACCGTTTTACATTGGTGATCACCCCATTGGTATCGGGCATCCAACTTATATCATTGCCGAGATTGGTAGTAACCATAACCAAAACCTTCAGCAAGCCCTCGATATGATGTCCTTAGCCGCAGAAGCAGGGGCAGATGCCGTTAAGTTTCAATCCATTCAGTTTGATGATTTGTATCTTGAAAAACTCGAATCCTCTGAGTTTCGGGAATGGTTTCGGCAAATTGAACTTGATGAATCTTGGTATCCAAAACTTGCTGACCATGCCAAAACCTTAGGCGTTGATTTTTTATCTTCCCCCACTTACCCAAGAGCCATCGACTTGCTCGAAGCTGTGGGTGTCCCAGCCTATAAGATTGCCTCACCACAAGCCCAGGGCAATTTAGCAGTGGTGGCTAAAGCGGCAAAAACAGGTAAACCTTTAATTATATCGATTGGCTACTGTGAGTATGGCGATATGGCACGGGAGATCGTA
>NZ_JAAHHZ010000035.1:0-67909 GCF_010672005.1 Moorena sp. SIO4A5
CTGTAGATAATCCAGAGCTAGCCAAAGGAGTCGCCCTGCTCAACTTTTCTCTACGACTACTCCATGAGCGTAAACGGGCTGAACTCCCTTGGTATCAGCGTCTTGGCGCACCAGTACTTCAACGATTTTTAAGGATTAAGTGGGTTGGCCAGTATTTTTTTAGTCAGCTGGCTAAGCCTAAAGTAGTGCGTAATATTCTGTTGCAAGCCTACTGCCGTCCAGAAGCTGTCACTGATGAACTGGTTGATCTAATCATGGCACCAGCAGCTGATCCCGGTGCAGCTGATGTGTTTATTGCCTTTACTAGCTATTCTCAAGGACCACTACCAGAAGACCTGATCCCAATTTTGCCTTGTCCTGCCATCATACTATGGGGCACCGAAGACCCTTGGGAACCCATTGACTTAGGACGAGAATTAGCGAAATTCCCCACTGTAGAAAAGTTTATTCCTTTAGAAGGTTTGGGCCATTGTCCCCAAGATGAAGCACCAGAGATAGTCAACCCGATTTTGCTCAATTGGATTGGGGGAAATCCGGTTTAAAGTTACCCAGTTGAAGGTTACACAGTTGAAGGTTGAAGGTTACACAGTTGAAGGTTGAAGGTTAGTGGGTTGAAGGTTAGTGGGTTGAAGGTTGAAGGTTAGTGGGTTGAAGGTTGAAGGTTAGTGGGTTGAAGGTTGAAGGTTAGTGGGTTGAAGGTTGAAAGTTTAAGGTTGTTCGCGTAGCGTGGCCTTTTGGCCAAGGTTGAAGGTTAGTGGGTTGAAGGTTGTTCGCGTAGCGTGGCCTTTTGGCCAAGGTTGTTCGCGTAGCGTGGCCTTTTGGCCAAGGTTGTTCGCGTAGCGTGGCCTTTTGGCCAAGGTTGAAAGTTGTTCGCGTAGCGTGGCCTTTCAACCTTCAACCTGTTAACCTTAAACCCTTTAACAACCTTCAACCTTCAACCGTCCTTGACTGCTACTAGCTCTAATTGATAGCGATAGAGAGCCACAGGTTTTTCCAAAGCTTTAAAGTAATCGGGGTCTTGTGGTGACAGATAAACTGCTGTGACTTGGTCAGCCTTAATAATTGGACTAGGTGATTTATAGAACTGATATGCTGTTGTGGTTTCTACTTCGTTGAAAAAAGGTCGGCGAGTACCGCGAAAGACTTGGTTGACAACTTCTGTGGCAATAAACTGATCCGGAGCTGGTATTTCAGAAGCGCGACCAGTAATCACTGAAACTAGTTGGCTCCCGGTGCGCAGAAGAGTAACTTGACGATTAGGGGAATTGGGGTCTACTTTGACAGCTCTAATTATGGGATCGCCTAGGTAAGCCCTAGCAATATTCAACCCATTGAACGCTCGGTCAGCAACCACGTCTTCAGCAACCACCTCTGAGGTAGGTTTTAATACTGATAGATTTTTTCTAGAACGTCTAGTTCTAAAGGGAATAAACCAATCCCCAAGTCCTGAGCTTGATTTCCCAACTTGTTGAAACCGCACCAGAAAACTAATGGGCTCCTTGAGATGACTGCGATTACCTTCAAATCCTGGGGTGACTATTTCTGGTGCTAGAGGTGCTATCTGCTCGATCAGAGTGCTGGTAACTTTCCAAGTCCCCTTGATCCAAGTGGGATATACCAAATCCCCCGTCGCCGCTGTTACTGGTGGTTTGCTTTTCCAATCGGGAAACTGACCTAAACGCTGAGCTAACTCTCCTGCCTGAGCCTCACCACCAACCAGGAGCAAGGTTAACACCAGACATAATCCCAAAATTCTTCTCACACCACAATTCCTCTCACCTTAGACTTGTAAGCTATCTTGCCGGTAAGGCAGGTCACCCCATCTAAGCGGTGAATCAAAGCAAGAGGGGAGTGCTGACCATTACCATTTTAACTTTGGGTGTCTGCGCTGTCGGTGTTTCCACTGAGATATCCTGTTATATATCCTTTAGCCTAATCCAGGGCTAACTGTCAACTAGAGTTCACTCTCGCGAGAACTGTCCAAAATCTGTAGAGTTCTTGATAATCGATGATTTTACTTACTTTTACTTCAATTACTGGTAATTAAAAATTAATCTTACCAGCTTACCATAGAAAGCTTGAAACTATGTGGCTATATCAAAAAGATTTAGTTAAGTTAATATAAATTAACCGGAACAAAGTTAATCAGTAATGTTAATAATAAAAGTGTATATATAATAAAAGTGTATATACTTATATCTTAATAAAGGCTTCAAGATTTCAGTTAAGGTCACCAGCCTGATGTTTACCAAACCCTGACTCATAGTACTATTCCCCTCAGTATTGTGATTCAGTGTGATTCAGTGTGATTCAGTGTGATTCACTCCTAAGCAGCTGATACCCCAGGGTGCATCTGACCTCAGCTTAAAAACAGACGTATTAGGAAATTGCTAATCTCATCCTGTAGTTGACTAATGCATTTTGGAATTCAGGATAGCCGATTAAAAACGATATTACCCATGAGCCAAATCAAATTAGCTGTGAGTCAAATCAGCCAGTCCCTGGCAGCCTTATCTTTGTTGGTAGCCCATATTGGTGTCATGCCAACTCAAGCCCAGCCCATTCAAGCCGATGGTAGCACTCAGACCCAAGTCACCCTCGATGGCAATCAATTTGACATTGATGGTGGCATCCGCTCTGAAGATAATCTCTTTCACAGCTTTCAGGAGTTTGGTCTAGACCAAGACCAAATTGCTAACTTCCTATCTCAACCGGATATACAAAACATTCTGAGTCGGGTCACCGGTGGTAATGCTTCTGTGATCAACGGTTTGATAAAAATCACAGGGGAGGGCAACCCTAGCCTGTTTTTAATGAACCCAGCAGGGATAATTTTTGGTGCTAATGCCCAGCTGAATGTCCCCGCTTCATTCACCGCAACTACGGCGACTAGGATTGGCTTTGGTGATGACAATTGGTTTAATGCCTTTAGTGCCAATGAGTACTCTACCTTAGTCGGTACACCCAGTGCCTTTGCGTTTGATACATCCGAGACACCGGGACTAATTTTTAATGAGGGTATAGAAATCCTAGAAGGAAATAACCTGACTTTAATCGGTGGTACTGTCATCAACACCAATCAACTGGAGCTTCCAGAAGGAACAATTACTATAGCTGCTGTGCCTGGGGAAAGTTTGGTAAAAATTAGCCAGCCAGGAAGTTTGCTGAATTTGGAAGTTGAACCCCTAACCTCAAATCCCTCCACACCAGAACAACCTTTTACACCGCTCTCTTTACCCAAGCTATTAACCGGGGATGGTGTCAGTCATGCCACAGAATTCACGGATAATGGTGATGACACCGTAACCTTGACTAGTTCTGGCATCACTATAGCGCCTGGGGATGTAACTGTTAAGGACCTAACAGCACCAAGGGCAATCCTGTCTGCTAATAATAACTTGACTCTCAAGGAAAGCCAGCTATCTAGCACCGGGGACTTAAGCCTATTGGCCAAGAATACGGTGCTGATCAGGGACACAACAGATAATTCCTTCCAAGCTGTAGCAGGAGGAAACCTCAAGATTCAGGGGGATGGGGGCATTGATATCCTAGCACTGAACAATCCCGACACCCGCTTCCAGAGTGGTGGCGACCTGAGCTTGGTCAGCGATGGCAAGATCTCTACAGATGCTCACTTTGCCAGTGGCGGTAATTTCTCAATTGAGAATTTAGCTGGTGAACCAGGTAACTTTGTTAGCCTCCAAGACCCAATTATCACTGCTGACGGGGATGTTACCTTTGGGAATTACACAGGGTCTTCTCTTAAAGTAGAGTCCACAGGCAATATTGAAGCTGGGAATATCAAGATCACTGCACCAGATACTGGGCTAGCAGATTTAGACTCAGATTCAGCTTCAGAGATTGGCCAATCAGATATTAATACTTTAAGAAGTAGTCGTGCTGTGATTTTGAGGGCAGGTTTGAATAAAGATGAATTGACCAATCAAGTTACGGACAATTCTGGAGATGCTTCATCCAATCAAGTTACGGACAATTCTGGAGACCCTCTATCCGGGAGGATCACTATTGGTAATATCGACACCAGTGTTAATACTAATGATGATGCTCCTGTAATTGAAGGTAATGCTGGTCCTGTAATCCTATCTGCTCAAGGTGACATTATTTTTCGCAATACTGAGGATTTGAGTTTTACCGAAATAAGAACCACAGAAAGAAATGGTAATAATTCTGGTAATGTATTTTTGGAAACTAAAAATGGCTCTATTAAGATAGAGGGAGAAAAACTCGATATCAACACTGAGGTTTCAGGGGGTGGTAATGCTGGTAAAGTAACGTTTCAGGTTCCAAATTTAGATAATATCGTAGATATTATCGACTCTGATAAGTTGAAGATCACGACAAGAGCTCGGGGTAATGGTAATGCTGGTGATGTAGAGTTTGTTAGTCAGGAAGAGTTCAGCCCAGAGCAGGAAATAAAAATAAGAGATCAAATCCCGGAAGATATAGATGTGCAGGCTTCCGTTGAAGAGAGGGATGGGAATTTGAATATTAGGCTTTCCCCCACAGATACTAATACAAAAGAGGAAACAAACCAACAAAACGACACAAACCAACAAAACGACACAAACCAACAAAACGACACAAACCAACAAAACGACACAAACCAACAAGAAGAAACAGACCTTATAGAAGAAACCGACCTTATAGACACTGGTGAAACCGACCTTATAGACACTGGTGAAACCGACCTTATAGACACTGGTGAAACCGACTCTGACTCTAACCTTAATGTTAGCTTGGGCGAAGGTGATGGAACTGTTAATGACAAACCCTCTGACACAAATAACTCCAACGATATAAACAGTGGTGACCAGACTCCCGGTTCCACCCCTGGCAAGACTATAAGTGACATGCAAGAGTCCTCTAGTTCTGAAGCTAGTAGCTCAGACCCTGGTAGTTCAGAATCTGGAACCCCTACTGCTTCATCTCAATCAAATTCCACAACTGAGGAGGTTTCACCTGAAACTGACCCAGTTTATTTAATTGAAGAAGCCTTCACCAAAGAATATCAGTCACACTTTCAGCGACAGTTCAAGACGAAAATCAACACTCAGAATGATGTCCGCAATCGGACTCGGGAGCTTGAGAGGGAGACAGGGCTAAAGACTGCGGTGATTTACGTCAGTTTTGTCGAAAACTCTAGTACCTTACCAGGCACTCGATGTCAAAGTCCCTCAATCCCTGTTTCCAAAATCGACCGACGGTTTGGTTACCGACTCTCTGAGGTGCCTCAAGCACCAGAGCGTTGCTTACCAAAACCAAACGACCAGCTGGAACTTTTGGTGATCACCGCTGAAGGTAATCCAATTCTGCGGCGAATCAATGGTGCCAGTCGTGATCAAGTCCTAGCTGTGACTAATAGATTTCAGCGATCGCTTAGCAATCCCGACAGCTTGGATGCCAAAGCCCACCATTACCCAGCTGAGCAAATTTATCAATGGATCATAGGGCCCTTGGAGAAGGACTTAAATAACCGCAAGATTCAGAGCCTAATATTTGCTATGGATGAGGGTTTGCGCTCCCTACCTATAGCAGCTATCTACGATGGGCAACAATATCTGGTTGAGAAATATGGTGTTAACTTGGTGCCTAGTCTGAGCTTAACCTATTCTCGTCACACAGATGTGAGACCCTTCCGGGTTCTGGCAATGGGAGCATCGAAATTTCCTTATCAACAGCCTTTGCCTGGGGTAGAAGTGGAGTTAACCACCATCACTGAAAAACTGTGGAAAGGTCGCTCTTTTCTCAACGAAGCCTTTACTCTGGACAATTTAAGGGCTCAACGACAACAGCAGCAATATGGGATCATTCACCTAGCCACCCATGCAGAGTTCAACTCGGGAACTCCTAACGATTCCTACATTCAGATGTGGAACTACAAACTAAGGCTGTATGAAATGCAAAATCTGCTTTATGAGCCATCGGTAGAGTTGTTGGTACTCAGTGCTTGTCGAACTGCTTTGGGCAATCGAGAAGCGGAGTTGGGTTTTGCTGGGTCAGCCTTTCAGGCAGGAGTTGACTCGACTTTGGCAACCCTTTGGTATGTCAGTGATCAAGGTGCTCTGGGGCTGACTACTGAGTTTTACCGTCAGTTGAGAAAGACATCGAGTAAAAGTGAAGCTTTGCGACAGGCACAGTTAGCGATGATTCAAGGCAATGTGCGTATCGAGAATAATCAGTTATATGGCTCGGGCAAGAACATCTCGTTACCGCCAGAATTGTCAGGAGCAGGAAAACAAAGCTTTTCTCATCCCTACTATTGGGCTGCTTTTACCCTAGTTGGAGATCCGTAGTGAATACCAATTATTCACTGCTCATAATTTTGATAAGCAGTAACAATCCTCTGAACGAGGGGATTACGGACAACATCCTTATTGGTGAGTTCGCAGAAAGCAATACCTTCTACAGATCTTAAGATTTTTAGGGTTATCGCTAATCCTGAGGGTTGGTTGCTAGATAAATCGGTCTGGGTCAGATCACCAGTCACTACCATCCGAGAACGTGAACCCAAACGAGTCAAAACCATCTTCATCTGGGCTGGTGTGGTATTCTGAGCTTCATCAATAATCACGAAGGCATTATTGAGGGTGCGACCTCGCATATACGCTAGGGGAGCCACTTCAATAATGCCCCGTTCCATTAAATTGGCAGTCTTCTCTGTATCAATCAGTTCATGGAGAGCATCATAGAGGGGGCGCAAATAGGGATTAATTTTCTGCTGCAAGTCTCCTGGTAAAAAGCCAAGTTTTTCACCAGCTTCTACCGCTGGTCGTGTCAGAATCAGCCGTTCATATTGATTATTTAGTAACGCCTGAGCGGCTATTACCACAGCTAGGAAAGTTTTGCCAGTGCCTGCTGGTCCCACACAGAAGGTGAGGTCATGGCTTAGTACAGCTTTGATATACTGCCGTTGCCGGAAGGTTTTAGCTCGGATTACCTCACCCCGGCGAGTATGAGCCAGCACATCTTGATGTAAATCTTGTAATTCATCCTGTCGCTTAGTATCTAAGGCATGAATTGCAGTTTGGATGTCTACTCCTGTAATCCTTTTACCTTCGATCCAATAAATTTTAAGCGATCGCACTAGGGATGATACCCGCTCGACCTGTTTCTCGGTGCCAGAAATCAATAACTCTTGCCCTCGCAGCACCAGATGCGCACCGGTTTGCCGTGATAGGGTTTTCAGGTTTTCTTCCTGGTCTCCAACCAAGGCGATTGCACTTTCTGGGCTGGGTAGCTCAATTGTTTTGGATACTTCACTCAAGGTTTATCAACTACAGGCTTGCTGTCTCAACTATCGAAGTTAACTGGTAACTTAAAGTAACTTAATAGACAACTCAATCTACCAATCTTGACCAATCTTCAAGGTTTCCTGCCATTGGTAATGAGAGGTACAGCAGCCGGATGTTCTTCACCCCCTTTTCTCCATTGTCCTCTCATTACCCAAACCTTCAAAACTATTGCAATAGAGAACTTAGGAGGGAAATCTTGGAGTTACTCTAGGTCTGGCAACTCGGCGAGGTAAATTTCTTCTGACAATGGTTCTACGACTAGGGCCATTGTCTCGACGAGGGCTACTACCTGAGCCTGAGCCTTCATAGATATCCAAATAAACAGTTTGGCCAGCAGCTTGGGCTGCTGCTTTAATTACTGTCCGAATCGCTTGAATATTGCGACCACCCCGACCGAAAACTCGCCCTTTATCCTCTCCATTAAAAGCTAGTCGAATCCAGACACGCTCTTTCCCATTTGATTTCTCACAGTCTACGCTGAGGGAGTCTGGTGATTCCAAGAACGGCTCGATTAAAAATCTCACCAGTGCTGAATAATCTGGGTCATCATCTCTAACAGAAGCAGATAGGATTTCAGGTACGGATTTGTTCAAAAACATTAGCTTTTTGCAAGATATTACGCACGGTTTGTGTTGGCTGAGCTCCATTTTTGAGCCACTTCACTATTGCTGGTACATTCAGCCTCGTTTCATCATTTCTTGGATTATAGAATCCCAGTTCTTCTAGAGGACGCCCATCACGGCGTGCACTGCTGGGAATTGCCACTATTCGATAGCTTACTTCACGCTTTTTGCCGAATCGTTTTAATCTGATTTTGATCATTGTACCTAATTAATTCACCTGTTTGATTTTAAGCGATCTTTGGGGGTTTGAAAGTGAACAGGTTGAATTGTGAAGATTGTAACTGACTCAGCAGGCAAGCCGCTACCTGTTCACAATCTTCTCAGCTACCCTACTGCGCACGCCTCAGGGAACGGGCTAACCTTCAGGCTAACCTTCTTCTGTGTCACCTTTTACCGCGTTACCTTCTACCAGCTAACCTACCCTATGGGAACGCCAAAGGCGAACAACAGGCTAACCTACCCTACACCGAACGCCAAAGGCGAACAACAGGCTAACCTTCAGCGTAACCTTGGCCAAAAGGCCACGCTACGCGAACAACTTTCTAACCTTGGCCAAAAGGCCACGCTACGCGAACAACCTTCTAACCTTCTACTGGCTAAGCTTCTACTGGCTAACCTTCTACTATAATTGCCCAAATCCCTTCTTCTTCTTAGCTTTTTTCTTTTTCTTGCCAGAGCCACTACCACGCCAACCAGGTAGATTACGAGGATTTCCACCACCCATACCACCTAACATACCACCTAACCCCCCCATGGCTGGCATCTGACCTTGACCCATTTGCTGCATAAGCGATCGCATTCTGGTAAATTCACTCACCAGACCCCTGACGTCTTTTTCCGTATGACCAGAACCTTGGGCAATGCGGCGGCGGCGGCTCGGAGAGCTAGCTAATAAATCTGGGTTACGACGCTCCTCGGAGGTCATGGAGCTAATCATAGCTTCGGACTGCTTGAGCTTGGTTTCCCCTTGTTGAAGTTGAGAAGAACTGAGTTTGCCCATGCCTGGAACCAGTTTCATCAAACCACCAAGGGAGCCCATGTTCTTTAACAGGCGCATCTGCTTCAAGAAATCGCTGAAGTCAAATTTGGCTTCCAGCATTTTCTGTTGCATCTGTTCAGCATCAGCGATGTCAATCTCTTCCTGGGCTTTCTCAACCAAGGTGAGTACATCCCCCATACCCAGAATCCGGGATGCCATGCGGTCAGGATAAAATGGTTGTAGTGCCTCGACCTTTTCCCCAACCCCAACAAATTTAATCGGCTGACCTGAAATTTGCCTGACTGAAAGGGCTGCACCACCACGACTATCCCCATCAAGTTTGGAGAGAATTGCCCCAGTAATGCCGATTTGCTCATGGAAGGTGCGGGTCAGGGTTGCTGCTTCCTGACCAGTCATGGCATCCACCACTAGTAGGGTATCGTGGGGTTGGACGGTTTCTTTGATGCGGGAGAGTTCTCCCATCATGTCTTGGTCGATTTGCAGTCGTCCCGCTGTATCGATAATTACCGTATCGATAGCCATTGCTTTTGCCCGTTCTACCCCTTGACGAGCAATCTCTACTGGGTCAGCTTCTGTACCTAACTCAAACACCGGTACATCAATTTGTTGACCGAGGGTGACTAATTGATCAATGGCTGCGGGTCGATACACGTCTGTAGCCACTAGCAAACAGCTACGTTCTTGCTTACGCAGATGTAAAGCGAGTTTTGCACTAGCCGTAGTTTTACCAGTACCTTGTAGACCAGCCATTAGCACAACGGTTGGTGGGGTGTCTGCTTGGGCTAGGGGAACATTAGTTTCCCCCATCACTTGCACCAGTTCGTCGTAGACTATTTTGATGAACTGCTGGTCAGGGCGAACACCTGATATGACTTCACTGCCTTGTGCTTTCGCTTCTACTCCAGCAACGAAATCTTTGACTACTTGTAGGTTGACGTCTGCTGATAAGAGGGCGCGACGCACTTCTTTTAGGGCGTCTTGGATGTTAGAACTAGAGATCTTGTCCTGACCCCGTAGTTTTTTCCAAGCATCTTCTAAGCGTTCGGCGAGAGCATCAAACATACGTCAATTGTCAATTGTGATGGTTTTGTTTTTATGGTTACTTTACTGAGTCGCCAGAGTTTTGATATACCACACCTCTTAGCTACACACCTTACTAGCATAGCGCTTTTGGGGATTTTAGTTCAATCTGGTTGGTAAGCATTTAGCCCTGGGCTATTCGTGAAATTTCTTGAAATGGTTAAAATCAAGGCATGACTTAAGAGCTACTGCGGAATTCGGTGAGCGTGAATCAACTGTCTGTGCAAAAGATCAGGGCTAGTTTTTCTGTATGCCAGCTACCACCACCATTAAAACCGCCAGATCTATTGCGGGTAATTGTTCCAAGTGGAACCTTGCGTGAGGTTGATGCTTTCAATCGGGGGATTGAGATTTGGCGATCCCGTGGCTACCATGTTCAATTACCACAGAACTGGAACGCTAGGGAAGGTTACCTAGCTGGGACTGATAGTCAGCGACGCCAACAGTTGCTCGAAGCGTGTCTTGACCCCAAATGTCGCGGCATTCTCTGTGCTAGAGGAGGTTATGGTAGCGCTAGACTTCTGGAAGACTGGACATGGCCAGAAGAGTTGAAGGTTGGCAAGTTGAAGGTTGAAGGTTCTCAAGACAACTTGGAACCAGATAACCTTGGCCAAAAGGCCACGCTACGCGAACAACCTGTAACCTCGACCAACCTGCAACCTTCAACAAACCAACCTGTAACCTCGACCAACCTGCAACCTTCAACAAACCAACCTGTAACCTCTGCTTTGAAGTGGTTGATTGGTTTTTCTGATATTACAGCTTTACTGTGGAGTCTTGGTCAGATAGGGGTTTCCGGTGTTCATGGTCCGTTACTGACTACTATTGCTGGTGAACCGGAATGGTCACTCAATCGGTTGTTTGATTGGGTGGAAGGACGACCCATAGCACCATTAAAAGGGGTTGGTTGGGGAGGTGGTAAGGTTTCTGGTGTGTTGCTACCGGCTAATCTTACGGTCGCTACTCATCTGCTGGGTACACCCCTACAACCTTCATTATCAGGAGTTATTCTTGCTCTAGAAGATGTCACTGAGGCTCCCTACCGCATTGACCGGATGTTGACTCAGTGGCGCATGAGTGGTGCAATGGCCGGGGTGAAAGGTATTGCCTTAGGGCGGTTTAGCCGTTGTGCTCCTCCCAAGGATGTTCCTAGCTGGAGTGTGGAGGAAGTGTTGCGCGATCGCATTTGGGATCTGGGTATACCGGTTGTCTCTGACTTGCCTTTCGGTCACGATGGGGTTAACGCTGCCCTTCCTGTGGGACAGCTGGTTGAACTAGATGCTGAGGCCGGGACCTTGAGTTGGGTTGGAGGTTAGCAGGTTAGCAGGTTGAAAGTTGGCAGGTTGAAAGTTGGCAGGTTGTTGGCTTAGCGTGGCCTTTTGGCCAAGGTTAGCCAGTTAGCAGGTTAGCCAGTTAGCAGGTTAGCCAGTTAGCAGGTTAGCAGGTTGTTCGCGTAGCGTGGCCTATTGGCCAAGCTGGAAAGTTTGTTATTCCCTTTGTTTCCATCTCCTTTTAACCTTCGCGTAGCGTGGCCTTTAGGCCAAGGCACCGTCTTAGAATGTAACTTATTATTAATACTTTTTTAATCTTCTCAAATCAGGAGAGTAAACGGAATACCAGCATGATAAGCTGACAAATACACTTAAAAAAGTATAATAGGATAGATGCCATATGGCTGGGTCAACCCAGGTTCCTTATTTGTTGAGGGCGGCTCGTGGTGAGGAGTTAGAGCGCCCCCCTGTGTGGATGATGCGACAGGCAGGTCGTTATATGAAGGTTTATCGCGATTTACGGGATAAGTATCCAAGTTTTCGCGAGCGCTCCGAAAATCCAGACATAGCGATTGAGATTTCTCTACAACCCTGGAAAGCGTTTAAACCAGATGGAGTGATTTTGTTCTCTGATATTCTAACTCCATTGCCAGGGATTGGTATCGAGTTTGATATTGTCGAAAGTAAAGGGCCAATCATTAACCAACCGATTCGTACCCAGGAACAAATTGACCAGCTACATCTGTTGGATTTAGAGAAATTTGGGTTTATCCGGGAAATTTTGAAGGCGCTACGGGACGAAGTCGGCAATAAAGCAGCAGTGCTAGGTTTTGTCGGTGCTCCCTGGACTTTGGGCGCTTATGCCATTGAGGGTAAAAGTTCTAAAAATTACTCCATCATTAAAGGGATGGCCTTCTCACAACCAGCTATGCTACACCAATTCTTGGGTAAGCTAGCTGATGCGATCGCTATCTATGTCCGTTACCAAATCAATAGCGGTGCTCAGGTAATACAAATGTTTGACTCTTGGGCAGGTGAACTGAGTCCCCAAGACTACGAAACCTTTGCCTTACCCTATCAGCAGCGAGTAGTACAGCAGGTTAAAGCAACTCACCCAGATACCCCCTTCATTCTCTATATCAGTGGTAGCGCTGGAGTGCTTGAACGCATGGGACAGTCCGGGGTTGATATGGTCAGCGTAGACTGGACCGTAGACATGGCAGAAGCTAGAAAAAGATTGGGTCCTGATATGAAAGTTCAGGGCAATATCGACCCAGGAGTGCTCTTTGGGTCACAAGCTTTTATTCGCGATCGCATTGTCGATACTATTCGCAAAGCTGGCCACAAAGGTCATATCTTAAATCTCGGTCATGGTGTTTTACCCGGCACTCCAGAAGATAATGTTAGATTCTTCTTTGAAACTGCCAAAAAGGCAGATAAATTAATGGCTGTTCATGCATAATAGTAGATAACACAAGAGGAAGTAGAGAATCGATAACCAGATTCTGTCCCATTTTCTCCCTCTAGCAGTCATAGGTTTGGGTATCGCTAGTCCCCCCTAGGGTATCCTTCGGTCAGAGTTGGACCGGGCTTTCAAGGTGCAGACGTTTACTTGTCCACGTAGCCCCTCCACTAAATGGAATCCTCGCTTCAGTCTCATCCCCTTGAAGGGGATGAGATTAACAACCTTATACAACTATCTTGAGAGTGCAGATACTTGATTAGACGACTAAGGATAGAATCCTTCAAGATGCATCACCACAACAATAAAGGAAGTGTTATTCACTCGATCAAAACCTTCTTGTACCCCTAGAAGTAGTTGACCTAGTTGTTTGTTTGTGTTAGGTCAGGATCGGGAGTACATAATTGAATTGAAAATCCAAAATCCCATGACCTCTAAGCGGATTTTTATCACTGGTGCTAGTGGCTGCATTGGTCACTACATCACTGAAGCGTTAAGTCTCGACACTGACCATGAGTTGTATTTGTTAGTCAGAAACCCTGACAAATTAAAGTTTGACGACTTGAAGTTTGGCGACAAGGGGCGTGCTGGCATTACCATCCTAAAAGGTGATCTGCGGCAGATTGAAGACTTTGGTGACTTGCTCAAGACAATGAATGCGGCAATTCTGGCCGCAACCGCTTGGGGAGGTCAACACGAAACATTTGATATTAACGTTGTCAAAACTATCGAGTTAATCAACTTGCTTGACCCTACTGTTTGTGAGCAAGTAATTTATTTCTCTACTGCTAGCGTATTGGATAGGAATAACCAATTACTCAAAGAAGCTGGTGAACTTGGAACAGAATATATCTATTCAAAATACACTTGTCTGAAGCGCTTATCCCAATTAGCGATCGCTCCTAAGATTACTACCGTCTTTCCTACCTTGGTACTGGGTGGAGACGAAACTAAACCCTACTCCCATCTGTCATCGGGACTCCCAGATATTGTCAAATGGATTAACTTGATTCGTTGGTTTAGAGCTGATGGCAGTTTCCACTTCATCCACGCCCAAGATATTGCTCAGGTCGTGCAATACCTGATTGATCATCCTCCCTCTCAAGGATTGAGTGCAGAAGCAGAGTGGATTTCTAGTGGTAGATTGGTTTTGGGTTGTCAGCCGTTGAGTGTCAACCAAGCCGTAGAAGAAGTTTGTAGGTATCTTGGTAAACAAATTTATTTTCGCCTACCATTGTTTATCTGGCTTGCCAATATCTTTATTGTGCTGTTCCGGATTCAGATGGATCCTTGGAGTCGGTTTTCCTTGAATTACAGACATTTTATTTATCAAAACCCCGTGAATCCAACCACCTTTGGTTTACAGACTTACTGTCCTACACTTACTGACCTTCTCAAAGTTAGTGGCATTAGCAGAGATTAGATTTTTCAAATCGTGACACTTTAAACTAGAAACAGGACTCCTAGTTAAGTTGTCTTTAAGTTTTCCATTGCTGAAATATAAATTATGCTTAATTTTAACATAACACCATCAAATGATCCATAACTCGGCTCAAGTACCCTAGCTTAATTCTTTGATAGTCTTAGGATAAACGACGCGATTAACCGAGGTTGCTCTAACTCACAGGGAGCAGGTCTTGCGTTGCAGAACATTTGTACTATGTACCATTAGAGCAAGCTTAAACCCATGAGGGGGCTATAGATAATGTACAAATATTCTAGACATCTCCAAAAATTAACCTCAAACCCTTGTAATGCCTGGGTCAAAACCGATTTTATGGAGATGTCTTCTGCATAAGGACATGCTCCCCCTATTACCTATTACCCATTACCTATTACCCATTACCTATTACCCATTACCTATTACCCATTACCTATTACCCATTACCCAGATTTAGTACAAATGTTCTGCATAAGTGACATGCTCCCTAACTCACAAATTTATCTGAATAAAATAATACTATCATCTCCGGTTGACTAATTATTAGAATCAGTAATTAGTCTCGGGGGGATACAAGCGCACCAAAATACTTACCAGAGCTAAATTTAGCAGCTCTAACTTTACCAGCTTTAGGTTTAATATCATGTCAGGATAATTACCCTTAATAAAAACCTCCCCCATCTCCCCATCCTCATAAGGGTAGGTTTTTTAGAAAGGGGCGAGTAGGTACTTTGATTACGTATAAATTCCTCAAAATATGTATCAAAATACACAATATTTTCCGGGATAATTCTCCCCATTTCCCGCTTTTCCCGATTCCCGACTCCCGATTCCCGACTCCCGATTCCCGACTCCCGACCCAAATGTAAAAAACCTACCCCTGTGAGATCTCCCCATCTCCCCATCTCCCCATCTCCCCACACTTACCACCCTCCCCACACTTCCCACACTTACTCTAATTATGGGTATTCAACCTGACTTGATATAAGGTCACTATGCTCCACAACTATACCTAGACAATCATGAGCATAGTTTTAATTACTGAGAACTAAATTACTGAGAACTAAATCCCAGATTATTCCCTCCAAGTTGGATAAAAATCAGGTTAATAAATTGCGTAAATGAATTGGCTAAATCCAGAATATATCAGGATTATAGACGACCATTTACCCTTTTATTTAATTGGTAATTATTAATTGGCACTTTGTAGTTAATTTACGATTACCGATTATATTATGTCGGGATAATTACCCTTAATAAAAATCTACCCATCTCCCCATATTTACCTCCTGGGAGGGGTTAGGGGTGGGTCCCACCCTCCCTCTAATTATGGGTATTAAACCTGAATTGATATTAATTATTACCTATTAAACACAAGCTATTAAAAGCTTTTTAATCATCCAATAAAAGCTTTTAAAAAATCCTTTCCCTGCCGTAAATTAATTTTACAAAATCTTTAACTAATCGGTAGGTAGAATTACACTGACTTTATAATCAATAGCGAATTTTTCGCTTATTATTAATCTATAAATGGAAGTATTCAGCCGACAGCTAACGCCATAGGCGCATCTACCATTGCCAGCTATCAGCCATTGCCTGAGCTGAATGCTTACCTATAAATAGGGATTTTTTTCCGGTTAAGTATATTATATGAAGCAAAAAAAACATTCATTATAATGATATTCCGGATTTTTTTAGGCACCAATCAATATCTGTGCTCACTGTTGAATACAACAATTACAACGTAAGCTAATGCGCTACGCGCAGGCTACGCCAACAGCTATCAGCTATCAGCGTGTCGCGTATCAGCTATCAGCGACCACTGACCACTGACTACTGACTACTGACGGCTGAATGCTTACATTACAACACTAGTATCAGAACAATTATTGTGCCTTGAATTTCCCAAATTGAACCGCAAATTTAGGCAGTTCAAAAAAAACTTCGCTGGCTGAAATTTATTCCACAACACCCAGACAATTATGAAAATGAACAAAACCATTGCTAAAAAATTATTACTGTTCGCTACAGTAACCGGTTCCGTTCTCGCTGCTGCACCAAGTTTGGCTGCTACTTTCGCTTTGTCTAAAGGATCCTTTGACTTCAAAAACTTTAGTACTGATCCTCTGGAAGTCGTTACCCTGACTGAAGCCGACACTTTTGTGATTTCAAGTGGGGGTGATGTGATTGCTGAGGCGAACGCGGTGTCAACTTTTAACCCTGATTCACCCGATCCACTAAAACGAGCTGGTAATAAATCTTTGAGTACCGCTGAGGGTGAAGGAAGCAACTACCGTGGTGTGGCGGAAAGTTTTGCTGGACTTATCGGTTACAACTTCTTTGTCGATGCAGGGGAAACCTTTTCTTTCGATTTCAATGGTTTTCTCGATCTAATCACCATGATCGACAATCCACCTGCAGAAAGTGCAAGTGCCGAGGGCACCGTAGTTTTCGAGTTATACGATAGCAATGACTTGAGTACTCCCATCGACTTCTTCGCTCTCTCTGGTAACTTAGAGACTCTAGGATATGATGATTTCCTTGTGTCTGCTCACAGTGACAATGTGTTTGCTTATAACGACTTTACTAAGTTGTTTGGAGGAACAGAGGAATTTGCTCTGGCTGATGTTCAGGGTTATTATGAGCGCACTTTCGAAACAGCAACTTATTTGACCTTAGTCGAAGCTAAAACGAATAAGGCAACCGTTAAAGCTCCTGAATCGTCAAACTTGCTAGGCTTACTTTTCTTCGGTTTACTGAGCATTGGATACCGAGTCAAAACTAAAAGTTTTACCGATAAGTCAAAGTTATTAAGGGATTAATCATAATAATAATTAAGTCCGGTTAATCACTTATTAACTCCTGGATTTTTGGTCATAAGCAATCGGTAATGGGGAATCGTAAACTACCAATTCCTAATCCCCCAATTACCAATTACTAATTCCCCGATCAGGAATATGATAATTATTCAACCGGATTTGATATAATTAGTTATTAGTTGGAAAAAAAAACCGCTAGTGGGAGCATTTTGCTCCCTTATTTTTTTCCTGATGTTGCTCTCTTATCTTTGACCGTAGAAGAAGCAAAGCTAGAGCTGGAACTTCTGCTATAACTCCTGCCTGACTCTCTGGTCACAGTAACCTCTTGACTGGTGTTTGCTTGATCACCAGATGCAAATGCCCTACTTTCGGATTGGACTACTACCTTTCCATCTGGTGAAACTATCCATTTTATGATTATCCGGGAGTGAATCATAATTTAATGCCTCCATGGCTTTTTTGATTGATGTTTACCAACTTTAAAGGGTAAGCATTCAGCATTCAGCTGAATGCTGACTTACCCATTACCCATTACCCTCAATCATGCCACTACTGACCCAACGTCTAGGCAGTTTGACTATCAACATTATCAAGCATAGTGTCACTATGAAGCATATAGTTTAGTTCACGATTGAGCCAATCCTGAAACAGTCTATCCAATATCTCGTCGTACCGTTCCGGTGTTAATTCAGCAGGGATAAACCTTTCTACCATCAAGATATGATAACCCTGAGGAGTTTTGACGGGATTGACCACTTCTCCAATAGGTACACCAAAGACAATCGCTGCTATATCTGGACGTAAATTCCAACGGTAAAGCTTTCCTTCAAAACCGCACTTCTGTCGGCGTTCCTCATCAATGTCGTAGATATGAGCTGCTTGATAAAAGCTAATTTCTTTTTCTTCAATTTGATAGAAGAGTTCTTGGGCAAGTTTATCGTTAGCTACAATAATTTGATAGAGCAAAATTTGGTCAAAATCTAGTCGGTTTTGACCAAAAAACTTTTCCACATCTTTATCAAATAGAGACTTGGCTAACTTTTTAGCTAGCAATTGCTGGCGAATTCCGGCTTCCCAGTCATCGGAAGTAATCATATTATCCGCTAGCCAAGCTAGAGTGTCTGAAGCTTTCTCCAAGCGATTTTCGTGACGGAATTTATCGGCTTCTTCCTGAATTTCTTCGGCGGTGACGGTTAAGTTTCTTTCCGCAGCAGCTAGATTAATGACTTTTTGATACAAAATTTTCTCAGAGACATCTTTGAGCTGGATTTCTCGTTTCAGAAACTCAGTAATTTCCTGTGGTTCAAGGGATGCTCTAGAAAGAATAGTCATGGTTAGCTTTTCCTTGTTCAGATTTTAGCTGATCGGGTAATGGGGCAACATATGGGGCAACGGATGAGTTAACAGATCTAAGGGATGGGGTGATTCCGACTACTTATCAATTTTCTGCTAAAATTGTATCAGATCCTGTGATGAAATCAGCATTAGTTAGGGTGCTTGCACCCTGTCCATCGACGGTTGCTTTGACTACAGCTAGAATATCGTTATTGAATTTCACCAAAGTGGCATCAGCAATGCCATTACCAGTGCTATCAAATACCTCTAGTTAAGCGATCGCTACTGCTTGAACTCCAGCCATTAGTCCATGAACTGCTATTTGTGCTATTTGTTTGTGAGTCGTTAGTTCCTATCCTACTACGATCGTTACCATTGATAGTGAGGCTATTGTTTCTGATGATACTGGAAAAATTGTTGGAAAAATTGTTTGTAGTCGCAGTTGAACTAGCAATTAAACTATGGTTCTGTTCGATGCTGTCTGTGATGGGCTTTGTCAACCTCTGTGTGAGACTCTTTCCGAGACTCTTTCTAATCAGACTCACACGAGGAAGAATTGTCAATGTTCTGCTGAAATCAAACATGGCTATTAATCGGCTATCAGCCTTGTGTTACCGTTGAGCTGCACCTGCTGAATCTGCATTTTGTAGTGTTAACTGTTGAGTGTTGACCGTTAACTGTTCTACTGCTGCACAGACAGGTCTTCCCTCTACCAAGCCTCAACTGTTAACTATCAACAAAAATCGCTCATTTCAAAAACTATGCCAATTAAATGGTGATTAGCCTAAGCCTTTAACCTGTCTCTATAATGCTGCTCCACTCATAGGATAATTGATTGGTAATTGATTGGTAATTGATTGGTAATTGGTAATTAAATATCCATGATTTTAGGGAGTTTAGGCTCAACCTAAAAAAGGAATGAACATCTTTTTACCTTCATTCCTAATTCGATTCCCTCCTGATTATCAAGTTAGGGGCTGGGTGGTAAACTATAGAAACTTTAGTTTCCATCGCCCATCCCCTAGTCTCCCTTACCTATTACCGAAAATTACCGAAACCCCTTATTGATTTATCGCCGGATTTACCAAAATCGGTATTATCTCTTTATACCTAAAAACAAAGACAAACTGTCAGACTGAGCCCGGAAAAGTCCTTGCTTAGTCCTAGCCTCAGCATCAGCACTCGCCTTGGCGATGCTCTTCTTAGAAAACTTGCTATTTATTACTCTTGAATCAGTATCAGTCCCTGCTGAGGTTTGATCGCCAACAGCCAATGCATCAGCCTCAGCTAATGCCACGTCAGCTCTAGCAAGTGTTCTGGTATTTGCCTGAGCAATTCCACCGCCTATAATCCAGTTTTCTTGAACATGTTCCCGAGCAAAATCTAGGTTATTAATAATCATTAATCAACCTCTACCTGTATAGCTGTGCCTCTTAGATTGATGATAAGCATGGATAAGCATCACATTCCTTTTTTAACAAAAAGGGTGTTCTTATCCCAAAATACCTAATTTGAAACTACATTTAAAACTACCTGGGCATCACTAGTTTTTGTTAACTGATAATTTTCAGTCAACTAACGTTACGCAAACCCTTCCTTCTCTTGATGCAGTCGCTCATGGGGGAAACCACGGCAGTTGCTCATGGGGGAGACCCCCAAGACCGCACTGCCTCCCCAAGACCGCGCTGCATCGCTTCTGTTCCAGGTTTTCCGTTCCTTTTTTCCTTGTCTCCACCCAGTTAATTTGAAGTGTTTCCAACGACTTCCTGCTAAGCCATGAGCCTAGACAATCTTCCTTATTTCGTCCTATTTGCCTTAATTAAAGGGGAAGCATTGGTCTCTAAATCTAGAGATGAATTTATCCTAGATAGAAAGGCTTCCCAATTTCATCTTTCTATTTGCCTTAATTAAGGGGGAAGCATTGGTCTCTAAATCTAGAGATGAATTTATCCTAGATAGAAAGGCTTCCCCCCCAGCAATCTAATCAGGTACTACAATTAGTCCCTACTAAGATTATTAGCCGACCGCAGCCACAGACAAAGAAATTGAATCAGAGCTGTATTCAGTAGCTTTAGCGTCACTAAAGGTTTCACTAAGACTATCGTAACCATCGGCACTAGCAGTAGCTTCAGCAGTAGCCAGGTTGCCGCGAAGGTTCACATAAGAGTCAACATACTTGTCAATATCGACATATTCAGTGATATTAATGGTCTTACGATCATAGAAGTTTATACGACGGTATAGGCTTTCACCACCAACGATATTGGTTTCTTCTTTAACAACTTCGATGTGATTTAGGTCAGAAATATTCATGGTTGGTCTGCTCTTTTGTAAGTTTGGTGTTAGTGAACAACTTGGTTGTTGTTAGTTTTATTATACCGCTAATTATTCAATTTGTATCACTTGTCAAGCCAATTTGGCGGAAACTTGAATTAAATTAGTTAGGTAGCTAAAAACAACTTTATTGTTATTTTTATCCTACCTCTCTTAAGTCAATTTGTCTCGCTTGTCACGCCAATTTGGCGGAAACTTTAGCTCGAACCTTGATTAAGTTAGGTAGGTAGCTAACAACAACTTTGATTTTGTTGTTGTTAGTTTTATCCTACCTCTCTTAATTGAATTTGTCTCACTTGTCACGCCAATTTGGCGGAAACTTTAGCTCGACCCTTGATTAAGTTAGGTAGGTAACTAACAACCCCTTGGTTGTTGTTACTTTTATAGTACCGCTCTTAGTTGAATTGGTTTTACTTGTCACGCCAATTTGGCGGGAAAGTTTTAGGGATAGTTTAACGTAACAAATTGTTATGAAAAATGCCCAAGTTATGGAAAACTAACTTGGGAGTATTAATGGAATTTATGCAGTCTCAAAAAATTAAGAAAAACAAAATCAATTCAGTGATTGGGGGACTGTCAGCATTGAGTTATCAGCCCCTCACCTTAATGGTGAGATTACCAGTCCCTAGAAAAACCGTACATTCCTAGTAGTTTAGTAGAATTTTTGCAATTTGTGGTTAAACCACTGTTCTTGAGAGCCCCCTTGCACTAGTTGGCTTCTCCTGTCAAGGGGCTTTGCATAGTCGAGATCTTTAATATTCCTTAAGCACTTAGGAGCATCTTCCCTATCCTGCTTGAGGCTGTCGGTTGTAGCTTGATTGAGTGAGTCCATTTTCTCGTTATCCCGTCGCAATCGGCAGTAGGTTCGCGACGGTATGTATTCTAAGGGGTTAAGACCCAAATAACGCAGCATCAAAACACAAGCCCACGAATACTTGCGATCGCGAATTGCTTCTTCAATCAAACTAATCTTTTCAGGATCTAGGGTTTTGCCCACTGGGCGATTAGAACGACGAAGCATGGAGTAACTCATGATGATTTCTCTGTGATCTGAAGGTCAACGAATTGGATTTGCAGGATTTACGCTTGAACTCTACCTCTAGTTTCAATAGTCAGTGATTCTGGTTGGTCAATTAAGCGAAGAGTTAGAGTACTGATCTAACCATCTGATTTGAGTTGTGAAACCTGCGAAGATGGCGTGATCGGGTGATCGGGTGATTGGGTGATCTCGAATAATCTCACAACCTGTTCTTTTTTACCAATCAATTATGATTGATAGATCAGGATTCTCTTCTTCTAAATCTCCATCAATCATCGCAATTTTGAACAACACCAGATTCTTCCCCCCTTGCCCCTAGTTGACTGACAAACCTCTAAAACTTGAAACACTCTCAGTAAAGACTATTTTGAACAAAGCTTTATGAAAATTTTGATCAGATTTCGTGAAAATTTTGATCAGATTTTGTGAAAAGATTGTGAAATTCTTTATCCACAGGGGATTCACACAGCTTTTCCATGACCATGCTCAATGCTAGCTCTGACCATAAATTTCCATAACTGGGCAAAGCCCACGACTTGTCAGTCAATCCATTTCCCTCCTTTGTACTCCTCTTCCCTGACTGGTTGTGCCACCAGGGTTAATTGACCTGGATTTAGGACCACCCCTATTACCCTACAGGCAGTATGTCGATGGCTAAATTGCGTTAGCTTCATCCGCAGCCTCATCACGAACATGCCCAGCATGAGTGTGAGATGAATTGCGGACAGGATCTTTCATCGTTTATACTAGCTATAGTAGGGAAGACCAAATAAGAGCTAACCGCCACCTACGTGCTTAAAAAATAGAACTTATTGTATTGTTCCGGTGCGGAGGGGCATCCCGTATCGTTAATAAAGCTTACCGAGTATCCGTTCGCGCAGCGTCGGCGAAAGCCGATACCGTTGGGTGGAGTTGGTAAGAAGCCCACACTGTAATCCTCGATTCAGTGTGGGAGTATGTCACTCCTGCTATAGATTGACACCACCTTTTTGCAGCTGTCGGATTGGATCTAACAAGAAATCCACAATCCGACGGCGGCGGATAATGATATCAGCTTTGGCTGTCTGACCAGGTTTAAATCGGATCATTTGATCGTCCTCTGTAACGTAGTCACGGTTTAGGGAAACTTCCACCTCATAAACCGAACCAAGTTGTTGATCAGTTTTGGCATCGGCAGAAAGGGAGGTAACTTTCCCTTTGATGATGCCGTATTCCTGATATGGATAGGCATCAAGCTTGATTTGCACCGGCATTCCTTCTTTGATAAAGCCTGCCTCTTGATTAGGTAAACTGGCTGATAACACCAGGGGCGCATCTTGGGGCGCTACTTCGGCAATAGTTTGACCGGGTTGAAAGACTTCACCAATATTGGCAACGTTGAGGGAGGAAACTACTCCATCCACCGGTGCATAGAGAAACTTTTGTTTGAGCCTGGCTTTCGCACTAGTTAGCAGATTGCGGTTTTCAGCAATTTTGGCATTTAGTTGAGTCAGTTCGATCTCCAACTGCTGAAGTTTCTGCTTGGTCTCGAGCTGAGTCCGATGGACTTCTGCTTGCTTCTGAGTTAAACCTGCTTGAAGTCGTTGGATTTCTGCTAAGGTCTGGTTGAAATCGCTCTGAGTGAGAGTGATCGCGCTGTTGTGATCGCGTATACTCTGCTGGGCTTGATAAATTTGGTCTTGGTTACTGGCTGCTTCTTGCAGTTGGGTTTGGGTAATCACCCGCTGACTCGCTCGTAGGCTATGTTCTGCTTGAAATACTTGTTCTTTTGAGATTGCCCCTGATGCTAACAGGGGTTTGAGATTCTCTAGGCGTTCTTTCAGGGCAAATGCATCATCCTCTCGTTGCTGGAGCAGTGCTTGGGTAGTCGCCTTGAGTCGTTTTAGCCGTTCTAGTCTGTCCTGACTGGCGACTTTTGCCTCCTGATGTTGGAGCAGTTGTTCTTGTAAGGCGGCTACTTTAGTCTGTGCCTGAGCGATAGCGGCCTGTTGTGCGTCAATGTCCGCTTTGGCAATTTGCTGACGGGTTTGGGCTTCTTGGCGGATGTTTTCAATCAGCCCTTGCATCTGAATTAATTTGATTTGGTCAGCATTGATCAGTTGCTCCAAACGCTCTACTTCCGTAGCACCAAGTTTTGTATCCAGTTCCACCAAGACTTGCCCAGCGGTAACCGATTCCCCTTCTTTGACTGCAATCTTGGCCACCTTGCCGGATTCGATCGGGTGAATTTTATACACTTCTCCTTTTGGCACTAACTTGCCTGTGGCTTTACCCACTTCGTCAATTTGCCCAAAGGTTGCCCAAACTCCACAGACCATACAGAAGGCGAATCCGCCCAAAAGCAGTCTCTGGGGCAGTACCGATGGGGGCTGATCCAGTAGATTTTGTAGGGCTGTTGACCAGTTTTGAGTGTTGGTAGCTCCTAGTGATGATGTTGGTGTGACCGGATTTGGGACATGATTAGGTGATGGTCGGACTAGTGGTGCTGATACCGCTGTCCCTCCATAGATCGATCTAATCTCAGCTGAGGTTAGATTAGGGTGAGCGGTTTCTCCCTTAGGGAGTCCCTCTCTAGACGGCATAGATGCTTCTGGTTTGTTCATGGTAGTTCACCGATAATCACTGCTAGTGTTGTGTGTATTGATTTGAACTGAGAAGACTAACCTTGGCGAAAGTTAATCTTGAACACAGTGGGCGATATCAGGGAAAATACAAGAATCAATAAGGAGCCATTATTCTCAACATTATTGATAATAAAATTCAATAGTCCTAATAAGCAAGGCTGAATATGGTCATAATTTTTGCCCCGTATCACATTTTTGCTAAATTTTTCTTGGGCTTACCCTGTGGGCGATATACTGATCAACCCTAATCACCCCAAGAGCTATTTTTTAAGCAAAAAATTGATAAATTTCATAAATGCCAGGGTTAAAGATCCAGCTGCTGCTGGGCTAGGTGGTAGTACAGACCTTTCTCAGCCATGAGTTCCTCGTGGGTACCGCGCTCTGCGATCAGACCTTGGTCGAGGACGAGTATAGAGTCAGCATTGCGCACCGTAGAAAGACGGTGGGCAATGATGAAGGTAGTGCGATCGCGACTAATGCGAGCTAAATTTTGTTGAAAACGTCGCTCGGATTCTGTATCTAGGGAGCTAGTCGCTTCATCGAGAATCATAATCTTGGGGTTACCCAGCAAGGCTCGGGCGATCGCAATCCGTTGCCGTTGTCCCCCAGACAGGTTAGACCCTCTCTCCCCAACCTTGGTGTTGTATCCCAGGGGCAGGTTTTGAATAAACACATGAGCTTCAGCCAATTTGGCAACTTCTACCCCTTGTTCGAGGCTATACTCGGGTTTGTATAAGGTGATGTTCTCTAAGATCGTCCCTGAAAACAAAAAGCATTCTTGGGGTACCACACCTAATTGAGAGCGTAAAGACTGGGGAGAAACATGTCGGATGTCGTGGCTATCAATCAAAATACGGCCTGTAGTTGGCTGATAGAGTCCTTGGAGCAGCTTTACCAAGGTACTTTTGCCCGAGCCACTGCGTCCGACAATGGCTATGGTCTTTCCAGGGGCAACCTCGAAGGAAATGTTTTGAAGGGTGTATTGTTCATCATCCTCACTATAGCGAAAGCTGACATTGTCAAACTGGACATGCCCCGCGATCGCGGGCAATGGCATCAGGGGTTTTTGGGTATTCTCTTCTGGCTGGGTGGTCAAGACATCATCGAGCCGTTCCACCGATACCAAGATTTCTTGGAATTCATCCCAAAGTCCCACCAAAGACAAAATCGGGCTAATCACCCGACCAATGAGCATATTAAATGCCACAAACTGACCAATTGTGAGCTGTTCCTGAATTACCAGACTAGCCCCGAACCACAGTAAAGCCGTGCCGCTGAGGTTATTAATCAAGCCACTGACTGACCCTAAGCCGTTGGCCAAGTTCTGTCCTTTGAATACCATATTCAACTGACCCGTGAGGCGGTCTTCCCAGCGCCAGCGCACCTCTTGTTCAGAGGCTGCTGCTTTGACAGTTGCTACTCCCGACATCATTTCTACTAACAGGGAGTTTTGTGCCGCTGCTTCTTTAAAGATTTCCCTGGACACTTGGCGTAGAAATGGACTGGCAAGTATGGTCAAAATCGCAATCGGTACAATCGTTGCCAGCACCAGCAAGGTTAGGTGCCAGTTGTAGTAGAGCATCAGCCCCACATAGACAAACATCATTACCACATCCAGCCAAGTGGCAATGGCTTGCTGAGTGAGGAACGCCTGAATTTTACCAGTTTCCTGGACTCGGGTTAGGATGTCCCCCACCTGGCGGGATTCAAAAAACTTCAGGGGTAGTGTGAGGGTATGCTTAATAAAGCCACTGACAAAGGTAAGACTGAGTCGATTGGAAAAGTAATCCAGCAGGTAGCGTCTGGTGACACTCAAGCCTATGCTCCAAAGGCCAAAGATGACTAGACCAATGGCAAACACATTGAGGGTAACAACACTTTTGTTAACCACCACCTGATCCAAAATGATTTGGGTAAACAGGGGGGTAATCAGACCAAAAACCTGGAGCAGTAGGGAAGCTAGGATAATTTGCAACAGGACTGTGCGATGGGGCCATAGCAATCCCCAAAAGCGATTCAGAGAAATCTTTTGATTAGGAGTCCCTGCTAGCTGGGGAGTGGGATTCAACAGCAGCGCATATCCTGTCCAACCCTCTAGAAATTGTTGTCGAGAAAGCGATCGCTTTCCTACAGCTGGATCCGCAACAAGTACCTTCTCCCCTTTGACCCAATAGACAACTATATAATGATCACCTTGCCAGTGAGCAATCCAGGGGTTACTCCGATCCGCTAGGCGAGCTAAAGACGCTCTAACTGGAGTAGCTTGAAATCCCAAGGTTTCTGATGCTCTGGCTAACCCTTTCAGGGATGACCCAGAACGCCCCACCCCTGCCAGATTCCGTAGGGAATTCAAGCTAAATCGTTTGCCCCAGTAACGTCCAATCATTGCCAAGCAAGCAGCGCCACAATCTGAAGACGATTGCTGTTCAATGAAGGGATAGCGTTGCCACAACCCCTGAAGAAAAGGTCGCTTCGTCGGTACGGGAAATGGGATCAGTTTAGACTCAGCCTGGGTCGAGTTACTTTGTGTTTCACCATTTCCATTGCTAGGGGGGTTGGATGGAATTAGCGGTACTCTGTGACCCGGCTGATTACGGATTTGGTGAACTATGGCGCTAGTGGCGTCTGATTTCTGGTGTCCATTTTCAGAGCTTTGACCCGTCTGTGGACTCAACCTTGCCAGCACCGGTACCAGGGCTTGGGCAGTGTCCCAATGTTCCTGAGGGAGATAGGTTACCCATAAATCGCTTTGGGCAATCCAATCTTCCGGTACTGGCTGAGGATAGCCCCAACTTTCGCCAATGGCAATGGTTAGTGGGCAATTCTCTTCAACTCCACCCCTTGCAATCTGACCACTACGTAGCCAGTAACGACCGACTTGGCCAGACTCAACTAAGGACTCCCCAGCGGAAATCCGTGTGTCTACCAGGTAGGGCAACAATTGCTGTAGGGTGATGCTGTCAAGCGATCGCAATTCTGTCAAGGTCTTGAAGAAAATCAAGCGTTGCCGGTGCTGAGCTTGTTGCTGTAGGTGTTCGAGCCACTCCGGTAGCTTTTCTAACCAAGATTGCAGTTCCGCTAAGGAGATCCGAGCAATCTTTCCTGAACTCGCTGCGATCGCTTGGTAAGGATAAGATAGGTTGCACAACAGTTCCTCAGCCCCAAAGGTTGCCCCCTCTTCAAGAACCTGTACCGATACGTCCCGCTGTTTTTCCTCATCAAAGCTTAGCAGCCGCACCCGCCCGCCACAGACGACGTAAAAATACTTATTTGGTTCATTTTGAACAGAATCTTGGCTTAACTCCCGTCTAGGATAGGATATAATTTTATCACCTAGATCAAAGTTATGAATTTGGAAGGATTGACTAAATTCTGGTAATAGTGTCTTTGATAGCGTCTTATCCAACCAGTTCGCGATTAGGTGTTCAATAACCTCGGAAGATTTCTGGGTCGGGTATTGGCCAAGGTAATCTGGTGGTTGCCCTGATTTTTCTAAACCGACCGTTTTCTGATGCATTAGGTAGAACCCCTTCTTTAGTTAGTTTTACCTTGTCTTGACTAGCGCCATGGTTAGGTGGAGTCTTCGGCCCCATTTGATTGGCACGATTCTTGATTGTTCAAACAGTACTCTGGGTATTCACATAGACTCTGCTCTCCCTTTTGACCTAGTGATAGTTCCAGTAGTGTTCCCTGGGGTTGACTTAGGAGTTGACTTAGGAGTACTGTGGCATCCAACAAGTGTTTGCCGTTTTATGCCACCTAAGCCATCCCAGCTAATCCAGGTAATAAGTAATAATTTGATGGTCACCCTTGCTCGGGGAGGCTAATCGCCCTTTTTTAGGTAACTTCATAAAAAGCTTGTGAAATCAATTATGAGTTTTTTCCGCTGAAAACTCAATATCTTTACATATTTCTTAAAAATTCAAATCTTTTCTACATATTCCTTACCAGTAAACCCATGGACAATCTCCGGAATAATCCTATGTGAAGTAAATTGGTGCTGTCAAGTTGTTTTCACAATAAATTCACGGTTTTTAAGGGAACTTCAATAAAATTTTAGAAAATCTTATTGAAGTTAAGTCGCCAGATTGAAGTTAACCAGCCAGATAGAGTTGTCAAGTTTTCCTAACATTTTTACTAAACTCATATAATCAGTTTAGTAGTTATCAATAGTTTCACAAGTACTTTACCAACTCTTCATTAAATTTTACTATAAACTTTAAACAAAATTCACAAGTACAGCAATGTCTCAGCTCCTAGAGAAGCTTTGTGATTCGTGATATAGCGGTTTTTAGCCTAATGAGGTACACAGGATTTTTTACCTTTTCTTTCTTCTGACTTTACTGCTCCGAAGTCCCTGCTCCCTGCTCCCTATAAACCCAAAAACTTGTACCTTACTAGCTTAAAAACCGCTATAGTGTGATACGGTTTATCAATTACCCTAGGGGTTATACCCATCAATAATTCGCCAACTTAAATTCGCCAGCTTACAGAGCACCATACTCCCTATCTGGTCGTCATATCATCGACCCTTAATACTAAATCATTAAAACTGATCGGGAGATGGGGAGAAGTAAGGGGAGGGAAGAACGTGGATATTGTTAATCATCACTCATCCTCCGGACTTGCTATAAGTTAATCAATAGTTAAGTAGCTCCACTTAATTAAACATCAAACGTTCAACAGTATAATTTCCCTGTTGACCCCGATTTTCCATCCCCTCAATAATTGCTAAAGCGTTGGTCGTATTCATCCTCAAATACATAACTACCCAATTCTTGACGTTTGAGATGTAGCCCTTGGTCTTCAATACGGTTCATTTGAGGAGAATAAGGAGGAAGAAAAAAGATGCGTGGGTCCTTGTTTTGACCAAATTTGATGACGTTGTTGAACTACCTTGGCACGATGGATTGAAGCGTTATCGTGAATAATCACTGTGGGCTTTCCTGTCTCAAATAATCGCTTCATCGCTTTTTGTGCTTGCCATTCCATCAAACGAAGATAACTGTTGGTGTTGTAAGTTCCCACTTTCAAGGTATATTCAAATCTTTTGTCTTGTTCCCAAACTCCGATGCGGATTGACTCTTCTTCCTTTTCTACTGGTTTGAGAAATAGATTTTTGTTTACCAATGGGACTATAGCCGTAAGCATTCAGCAGTCAGCTGTCAGCCGTTGGCCACAGACCCAAAGCTGATAGCACCTCAAGTAGCGTGGCCATTCCCGTAGCGTGGCCATAGGCCAAAGCCCAAAGCTGATAGCTAAATGCTTACTCAAGACAAGGTCAAAAACGGTAATTATTTTGTATAATTGATTTAGAAATGCTATCGGTAAACTACTTACTAGAAGAAGCATAGCAAGAGGATGAACTTCTGCTATAAATTCTGGCAATAGAGTCTCTTTTGACAGTAACCTCTTGAATAATGGTTGCTTCATCCCCAGAGGCAGTTGCTGTACTTTCGGCTTGGACTACAACCGTACCATCTGGTGAAACTATCCATTTTATGATTGTCTGGGAACGTTTCATGGTTACATCACTCTAGTTAGTAATTTTAGTTATTAGGTAGATTCAATTTTATTACCCCTGCTCCGAAGCTCCGTTCGCGTTCGCGCAGCGTCTGGCTCTGCCAGTAAGCGTGGCCCACGGCCTTAGCTCCCTGCTCTCTAAAACCATTAATAGCATTGGGATTATTCCCCAGTATTGATGGTACTAAGTTCACTATGGATCATATAGTTAACTTCACTATTGAGCCACTCTTGAAACATACTCTGTAAAATTTCTTTAGACTTTTCTTCGGTTAATTCAGCTGGAATAAATTCTTCAACTAAGAAAAGATGATATCCTTGTTCGGTTTGCAGGGGATGAGTCACTTCTCCTGGCTGAACACTAAAGATAACGGCAGCTATCTCAGGCTTAAAACTCCAGCGATGCAACTTTCCTTCATAGCCACACCGTCGCTGCCTTTCTGGGTCTATATCATAGAAATGAGCAGCTTCATAAAAACTGATTTCTCCTTCTTCAATCTGATAGAAAAGCTCCAGAGCAATTTCCTCAGAATCCACCAGAATTTGATAAACCAACACTTGCTCAAAGTCCAGTCGATTTTGAGCAAAGCTTTTTTCGACATCCTTAGAAAATAAGGACTCAGCAAGCTTTTGGGCAAGCAAGCGATCGCTAATTCCCGCTTCCCAATCCTCTGCTGTCACCATCTGATCTGCCAGCCAAGCCAATGTTTCTGCTGCCTTTTCCAAACGATTGGCATAACGGATCTCATCCGCCTGAGCTTGCACGTCTTCTGGTGAGACTGTTATCCCTCTTTCTTGAGCTGCTTTATTGATAACTCGTTGATACAAAACTTTTTGACAGATGCCCTTGAGATGTATCTCCTTTTTCAAGGAGTACATAATTTCCTCTGGAGTCACCGATGCTTTGGAAAGGTCAACCATTACACCCGATTATGAACTATAATTGGAACTACTTACAGTCTTGGTCAGATTCAGCTGAGTCAACCCTCTGACTATTATCATCATACAAAAAGCAATTCCTAACCTCTGCCAAGTTGCCGAATTGAGGGGGGAGTATTTGACAGTCAAACCTAGAGTTTAGACTTATACCTCAATCAAAACACCTCGCCCCTCAATCCCCGTTTTGAAGCCAGCACACAGAAGCTAGATTAGATTTTATTAAGCTTATAGCTTCAGAAGTATCTGCTAAAGAAGTTAAATCTCATGAAAAAAGGTTCCTGAATATCAGGTGCTGAGAAGTTATCAGTACCAGCGCTAGCTTCAACAATACCCGCAGTGTTTGTGGCTTTACTAGCAGATGCTTGCACTGCACTCGTAGCCATGTTTCCATCAGGATCGATGCTCATGGCATTAGTCATAGTACTTGCTGCTTCAGAATTTACTTCCGATACAGATATAATTGTAGAACGACTAGCCTTCATCGTTGTAAATGAGCCAGGTAAAGCCCATAAATCAAAGCTATCAAACATAATCGTTAACCTCCTTTGTTACTAATGGAACGAGTTAAAAACAATTTTAATTAGTGAAAAATTAACTATATTTTTGGCATAATTCGGTAACTTCGTATCGGATAACTTAGGCTCAGCGGACAATAATTGATAAAATAATTATCATAAAAGCGATGCAGCGCTGTTGCCTGTTGCCTGTTGCCTTTTGCCTTAAAATAATAAGCAAAGTACCTCACCCAAATAAGAACTGCTATATATTTGTTGAGTTACCCAATGAAACCATAAATCGCAAAGGCATCGTAGACAGAATGACCCGAGTAAAAACGATCCCTAGCCCTAGCCTCAGCTCTTGCCCTAGCTTCAGAAAAGAACTGGTCTACATCGGTAAAGCCTTTTACCGATGTATCGGTATGCTGACCGAAAGCATCGGCCTTACCATTAGCGGTAGCAATGCCAGGACCAGCTAAGGCTTGAGCATTAGTAAAAACAAAACCACCTAAAATAGGGTGGTCTTTTACCTTTAGCTCGAAATATTCTAATTCAGAAATTTTCATGAATGATTCTCCTGGTCAAATTAGGTAATAGTTAATTGTGATTGGGAGCATTTAAAAGCAACTAAATATAAAAGCAACTAAATATGATAAATTGGGAGCACCGTTTTCTGTAAGTACCGAGCAAGATGCTCCCACTACCAATTACGTCCTTATTTTACTCACCACAAGCAAAATGCTTCCACTACCAATTCACAAAAATGGGATGCTCCCATTGTGATTAATGCTGCGGAAAGATGTTACTGATTTTTGCTTCATCTTTCCGCAGCATTGATAGCCTTAAGTCTCAACGATTACTCTAAGCCGTTTTAGTAATAATGCTTCTTATTCTTAGAAGAACTAACAGATATTGTACTTAGGGTAGATTGAGAACCATGCTCAGTAGTGGTAGTACTGCCAGTGACGTTAGTGAAGGTCTCCTCACCAAAGGCTTGTGCGCGGCCATCAATCGTAGCTACGTTCTCTTCAATGTCAATACCGACGTTGATAAATTTGTTAAATCCGAAAGGTAAGTAAGGTTGGTAGTAGCCAGAGCCACCCACAACTTTGGGGTCTTCAGCAATAGTTTCTAAATGATTTAGATCAGAAATAATCATTATTTATTTATCTCCTTTTTGTTAATCAAAATGCTTAAATTACACTTCAATTAAACTATCCTTTTTCAAAATTATTGTCTCGCTAATTTGGCAATCAACCTATTTAATTACGGTTTGATATAACTACTGATAATTTAGTATATTGAAGTCAAAAAAATGAGTTATTCCCACATAAAAATGATTGTAATAATCTTGATATATAATTGAATTTAATGCATTATATTAGGATATGAAGACACCCAGGGTTACAAATTACTTAATCACAAAAAGTTCCTGATTAAGTACTAACGGCTGATAGCAGAGAAGCCAATACCTACAGACTTGGAACCAGTTACTCCACCTTGCTCAATAGTGATGAAGACGCTTTCTTGCTTAGTAGCAACGTTATTACCTTTATCGCTAGAAGCTTCAGATGTAACACCACCTGAAGCGGTAATACCATTAATGTCTACACGAGAGATAATGCTGGTATTGAAAATTTCGGTTTCGGTGATGTTGCTGGTGGTGTTGAAAACGCTGTTGACATTGTTGTTGAATGTGATTCCAGCAATAGTAGTACCACCTTGAACTTGGCTAGCGTCAACGGATTCTAGATGGTTTAGATCAGAAATAAGCATTGATTTTCTCCTTTTTTATTGTGGCTCTCCTAGAGTGGCTATGATAAATTAGTACAAAATAATCGCCATAGTCCTTGCTTAGTAAGCTCTTGAGTAATTTAAAAATGCAATTTTAATAAAAGCGATGCAGCGCGGTCTTGGGGGTTTCCCCCGGAGACAAAACCTTAGATAGTGGAGCCTTTATAGTTAGCAGGTTATGCAGAAAAGGGTTAACTATTTTTTAATAAGGCGACCCTATCTTACGGTAAATTCAAACCATGAGCGACTGCATCAAGACAATGTATTTTTAGTTTATTGAATCCCTTGCTATTTAAGGGGTTAAGCTCATTTAAACTACTAATTTACTATAATCAGTCTAGGAGAGCCTTTATTGTTAATAATGAATCAAGGCAAACGCATCTAAATTATAGAAACGTTACTCAGAAAAGATTTCAAACTTAATAAGTTAAAATACTTATCATATGAATCTCATATCCAGTAGGCATTTCAAAATAAGATGCGTTTACCCTGAATAATGAATCGAGGTTTACAAATTACTTAATTAGTAACTTGTCCTGATTAATTAATGACGGCTGATTCCAGAGAAGCCAATACCTACGGACTTGGAACCAGTTACTCCACCTTGCTCAATAGTGATGAAGACGCTTTCTTGCTTAGTAGCAACGTTATTACCTGCATCGCTAGAACCTTCAGATGTAGTACCACCTGAAGCGGTAATACCATTAATGTCTACGCTAGAGGTAATGCTGGTATCGAAAACTTCAGTTTCGGTGATGGTGCTGCTGGTGTTGAAAACGCTGGTGACATTGTTGTTGAATGTGATTCCAGCAATAGTAGTACCACCTTGAACTTGGCTAGCGTCAACGGATTCTAGATGGTTTAAGTCAGAAATAAGCATTGATTTTCTCCTTGTTGGTTGTTGATGATGAATCGAGATTTAGAAACTAATTAATCAGAAACTTTTCGTGATTAATTACTAACGGCTGATACCAGAGAAGCCAAGACCTACAGACTTGGAACCAGTTACTCCACCTTGCTCAATAGTGATGAAGACGCTTTCTTGCTTAGTAGCAACGTTATTACCTTGATCGCTAGAACCTTCAGATGTAGTACCACCTGAAGCGGTAATACCATTAATGTCTACGCTAGAAGTAATGCTGGTATTGAAAACTTCAGTTTCGGTGATGGTGCTGGTGGTGTTGAAAACGCTGGTGACATTGTTGTTGAATGTGATTCCAGCAATAGTAGTACCACCTTGAACTTGGCTAGCATCAACGGATTCTAGATGGTTTAGATCAGAAATAAGCATTGATTTTCTCCTTCTTTGTTGTTGATTTTATTTCTGTGGAGCAGCTTTGTTTTAGCTGTTGATATAACTATATCCATATTCCCCTAGGCATGTCTCGCCAATTTGGCTTCAAGCTTTTCTTTTTTGAAAATCACTGGATTTACTAAAAGGATGTAGTCAGCAGTAACCAATTCTGGATTATTTCAAAGATATTGGTAATATTTATGGGGTTTTAGTCAAGTAAATTATTATGAACAAACTTGTCATTATATCTAATATAAAAAAAAATGAACGCCACTTTGACTTGAGATTGATGCTTGACTCCTCCCACAACTAAAGAGTGACTAGTAACCGATTCTGAATTAGTTCAAAGAGATGGGTAATGTTGATGAGGTTTTATTGAAGTAAATTATTAGTAATGAGCGGGTTATTATATCTAATCTAATTAAAAAAATGAACGCCACTTTGGCTTGATATTGATGGTTGAATCATCCCACAACTAAAGTAGGTGCTAAAGTCCGTGGGATGTTGAGTCATTAGTTAATAGCAAAGGGAACAGCGGAGCAGGGAACAGGGAGCAGGGAGCAGGGAGCAGGGAGTGTGGGAAGTGTGAGGAGAGGGGGCGTGTGGGGCGTGTGGGAAGTGTGGGGAGATGGGGAGATGGGGAGATTAAATTAATAATGTGTAGCCCTGTGAGGGCTAAGAATTGGTATAACCTGAGTTCGATATAAGCGATCGCTTGACGAAAGAGTAAGAAATACAAGGGTTGGGCAACTAGGGTAGATTAAGGCTTTCAGGGTTACGTCGAACTTAGGTTAACTAGGGATTAGCCACGCTTAAACCCCTTAGATTAGGCCCGCTTAACCATTAACCGTGCCACCTAGCCCTAACCCTCAAAACTAAATTGACAAAGTACTAGGGCTGTTTTTACTAGGGCTATTTTTACTAGGGCTATCTTTCCTAGGGCTGTTTCATACCGGTCTGTGATCAGATCAAAAAACGCCTCGTCCATCAACACGGACAAGGCAGTTCTTAATGAATTAGTTTGACCACAGGCTTAGTCTGATCCGGTGTAGTGCTAAGCAGTAGTGGTAATGACAAGGAGCATGGGTAGGAAAATGATTACACCTGCTCACCACAGGGAAACCAAACAGTCTCGCCGTAAATAATCCGCTAATTTCTTGAGCATGGATTCCTCTTCTTCCAGTTCAGCGATCAACTGCTGTTCTTGATCCCCACCGTGGACCTGTGAGGTTTTCTTGCCAAGCTTCTCTACATAAGCCAGATCTTTGATCTGGCTCAAACGCTTCCGTGCATTCAAGGCTTTAGTGCCATTGTTCATCATACTAGCTTGCTTCTGTAAGATCATATCCCGGTTTTGTTTGAGCAAGCGGCTGTAGGTTCTAGAAGGCATGTAGTCTAGGGGGTTATGGCCCGCAAAGCGTAGCATCAACACACAAGCCCAAGAATACTTGCCATCAAGGATGGCTTCCTCGATCTCGCTAAACTTATCGGTATCCATCACTTTGTCGAGCTTGGTATTGGCAGAAGGAATACGATAGGTCATGGTTATTTCTGATCCTGTAAGTCTAAAGGTCAATAGTTTATAAGGTCGGGTGCAGTTAACTTGCAGATTTCAAGGAATTACTAGCAAGTTGACTACTAAGAATTAACGGTCAACTGTTAACCGTCAACGGAAAACGATCAGTCAGTGATGAAAATGAGACAACAGAGCACTATAGATCGATGCCACTTTTTTGCAGCTGTCGCATCGGATCCAATAAGAAATCGATAATCCGACGGCGGCGGATGATGATGTCAGCATTGGCGGTCTGACCAGCCTTAAACCGGATGATTTCATCATCTTCAATCACATAGTCACGGTCAAGGGACACTTTCACCTTATAGACTGAACCCATTACTTGATCAGCTTTAGCATCGGAAGAAATGGAAATCACCGTGCCTTTGATGATGCCGTAATCCTGATAGGGATAGGCATCAAATTTCACTTGCACCGGCATTCCTTCGTTAATAAACCCTGCCTCGCGAGTAGGCAAACTTGCCGATAGCACTAGGGGGGCACCTTGAGGAGCGATTTCGGCGATGCTATGTCCCGGTTGCACGACTTGACCAGTATTAGAAATGTTGAGGGAAGATATTATCCCATCCACTGGCGCTTTAAGAAACTTCTGTTTGAGCCTGGTTTTAGCAGTATTGACCAGGGTTTCATTTTCAGAAATTCTAGCTTTGATTTGGGTCAGTTCCACTTCCAACTGTTGAATTTTCTGCTGTGCTTCTAGGCGAGTGGTGCGTCCCGTCGCTTGCCGATGCTCTAATTCTGCCTCTAGTCGTTTGATCTCTGCTAAAGTTTGTTGTAGCTCACCTTGGCTTTGACTAGTCGCCGCTTCGCGATCGCGTATACTTTGCTGAGCTTGAAAGATTTGTTCGCGAGTACTCAAACCCTCTTGCAGTTTGCTTTCGGTAACAGCACTTTGGCTAGCACGAAAGCTTTGTTCTGCTTGAAATACCTGTTCTTTGGAGATTGCTCCTTCTGCCAACAGAGGCTTAAGATTATCGAGTCGTTCTTTAAGAGCCACTACATTAGCCCGCCGTTGCTGGAGCAGTTCTTGGGCTGTCGCCTGCACCAGCTTCATCCGTTGTAATCGTTCGCGATTAGCGGCTTTAGCTAACTGATGTTGAATGATTTGTTGTCTAATTGCCGATGCACTAGCTTGTGCTCGTGCGATCGCAGCTTGTTGTGCTTGAACTTCTGCTTGGGTAATCTGCTCACGAGTTTCTGCTTCCAGACGGGTTCTTTCAAGCAGTCCTTGCATCTGAACTAACTTAATCCGGTCGGCATTAAGCACTTTCTCTAAACGCTCTACTTCCTGAGTAGCAAGCTCTGTATCCAGTTCCACCAAGACTTCCCCAGCTTTAACCGCTTGCCCTTCTTTGACCTTAATACTAGCAATCTTCCCTGGCTCAATCGGGTCAACTTTATAAACGTCCCCTTTTGGCACTAAGCTTCCATGAGCTTTACCGACTTCATCAATCTGCCCAAACGTTGCCCAAGCCACAAATATCGTACAGAAGCTTAACCCACCCAACATCAGCAGCCGGGGAAGGTTCGCCGGAGGCTGGTCAAGGGTAGTTTGTATGGAGGTTGACCATTTGGACGTACTAGGAGCATTGGCAGTATTGGTTCCTACCTCTGTGCTGGGTGAGGCTACAGGCTCTTGGTCATAATCAGGTCTCAGGCGACCTGATGGCATTAAAACGACGTTACCCTGACGACTCGTAGCCGCCTCAGGTGGGGAGTTGATTGGTTTTGCTTGTGTCATGGTGGTAGATCACGCTAAATTAACATTTTAGGGAAATGACCAATGTTTTGGGAAAGTCAGCGGCCAATTCTCTTGCTGCCCTTAGCTTCGCGGGGCGAGTTTGGCATTGTTGGGCAGACCGAAATCCTTGGCATTACCTGACTCTACTTGGCCCTTTTTCAGATAGCTTCAATGCACCCCAAGATCAGAACTTAAACCCTTCCCCTTTAAGTAGCCGTCGGTCGGTCAAACCGCTTGGCTGAGCACGCTGTGAGGTGTGGACTTGAGCAACCTAACCCCTAGGGTTAGGCTCTCCAAGTTACCTCCGTCTCACCTTTGGTGGGGTAAATGGGAATCAATTAAACAAAGGAATGGAATTAAACAATCCTGTGAGTGTGCGTCATGGGGGATTCTCAGGGGATTCTAAACGGTTGCGCTTGAGATGGGTGTGGAGCCATATCTAAACACGTTTTTCTCCCCTTCTGTTCACACAGGGGTTTTCCACTTTTCTGATAAAAGATCAATTTCATCTGAGTATGTTGCTAAATTGGCAGATTTTTGTTTTTTTTTTACAAAGCTTGACATAGCGATAGCTAGCTTCAAATTTCATTTGTCCTTAGTCATTATTCCTTTTCACATCACTGTGTTGCCAAATTGGCAAATTTTTACATAGTTTGATATAGTCATAAGTAGCTTCAAATTTTATTAGTCATTAGTCCTTTGTGACTAACCAGGGTCTGTTGGTATTTACAAATGACTAATGACTAAATAACTAATAACTAATAACTCATGACTAATGAGCACTTGTTAACGATATATTAAAGATCTAGCTGCTGCTGCGCTAGATGATAGTAAAGACCTTGACGATCCATGAGTTCCTCATGGTTGCCTTTCTCGACCAGAACACCTCGGTCTAGGACAAGGATGCAGTCAGCATTGCGCACTGTAGAGAGGCGGTGGGCGATGATGAAGGTAGTGCGATCGCGACTAATGCGAGCTAAGTTTTGTTGAAAGCGGCGCTCGGATTCTGTATCTAGGGAGCTAGTCGCTTCATCCAGAATCAGAATCTTGGGGTTGCCCAATAGGGCTCGGGCTATGGCAATCCTTTGTCGCTGTCCACCAGAAAGGGTAGATCCTCGCTCTCCGACTTTAGTATTATATCCCAAAGTCATACCTTGAATAAAGGCATGGGCTTCTGCTAGTTTAGCTACCTCTACGGCTTGATCCAGGCTGAAATCTGGTCGGTAGAGAGTGATATTTTCGACAATTGTCCCCGAGAACAAGAAACATTCTTGGGGTACCACACCCATTTGAGAGCGCAAGGATTGGGGAGAAATATGGCGGATATCGTGTCCATCTATCAAAATACGACCATTAGTCGGATGATAGAGACCTTGGAGTAGCTTCACCAAGGTACTCTTGCCCGAGCCACTGCGCCCCACTAGAGCTATGGTTTCTCCAGCCTTAACGTGTAGGGAAATATTCTGTAGGATATTGCGATCCTCATCCTCCGAGTATCGGAAGGTAACATCTTCCAATATTACATCACCCTTAATCTCAGGTAGAACCAGCATCGGTTCTTGAGGATTCTCCTCTGGCTTAGCAGATAAGACATCATTCAGCCGTTCTACAGACACCAAGATTTCTTGAAACTCATCCCAAAGATTCACTAGAGCCAAAATTGGACCAGTCACTCGGCCAATGAGCATATTAAACGCGACATACTGACCGATAGTGAGCTGCTCACTAATTACTAAGCTAGCGCCAAACCAAAGTAAAGCGGTGCTGCTGAGAGTATTAATTAGAGAACTAATTGACCCCAACCCGTTCGCTAGGTTTCTACCTTTAAATTGTACATTCAACTGATTGGTGAGGCGATCTTCCCAGCGCCAGCGCACTTCTTGTTCCGAAGCCGCCGTTTTTACAGTAGCAACTCCTGACATCATTTCCACTAACATAGAATTTTGTTGGGCTGCTTCTTTAAAGATTTCCCTGGACACCTGACGTAGAAAGGGACTGGCGATCACAGTCAAGATGGCGATGGGTAAAATCGTTGCCAGCACCAGGACAGTTAGACGCCAATTGTAGTAGAGCATCAGTCCAATATAGACAAACACCATCACCACATCTAGCCAAGTAGCAATCGCTTGCTGAGTTATAAAACCCTGAATTTTTCCAGTTTCCTGAATTCGGGTCAGGATATCCCCCACCTGGCGGGATTCAAAAAACTTCAGAGGTAAGGTCAGGGTATGGTTTATGAACCCACTGACGAAGGTGAGACTAAGCCGATTGGAAAAGTAGTCGAGCAAGTAGCGTCTGGTTATACTAACCCCAATCGTCCAAATGCCAAAGATGATTAGACCAATGGAGAAGACATTGAGAGTGACAAGGCTTCTGTTGATAATCACCCGGTCAAGAATGATCTGGGTAAATAGGGGACTAATCAGACCAAAAACCTGAAGGATGAGGGTAGCGAGGATAATTTGCAGCAGAACTGAGCGATGGGGCCATAGCAACCCCCAAAACGGCCCTAGAGAGCGTTTGTCGCTGGGAGTAACTGCTAGTTGGGGAGTTGGATCCAATAGCATGGCATACCCAGTCCAACCTTGGAGAAAGTCTTTGCGAGGAAGCGATCGCTTCCCCACTGCTGGATCTGCAACAAGTACCTTATTACCCTTTACTTGGTAGACAACAATATAGTGATCTCCTTCCCAGTGAGCAATCCAAGGATTACTCCGATCGGCTAAGCGACCTAAAGAAGCCCTGACTGGACTAGCTTGAAAGCCTAAACTTTCTGCTGCTTTAGATAAACCTTTGAGGGATGAACCAGAACGGCCCACTCCTGCCAGTTCCCGCAGGGAGTTGAGAGCAAACCGTTTACCCCAATACTGCCCAATCATGGCTAAGCAGGCAGCACCACAATCCGAGGAAGCTTGCTGCTCAATAAAAGGATAGCGCTGCCAAAACCTTAGGAATTTCCAACCCTGCTTTGCTGGTTTAGGAAAATCAAAGCTTTCTGACTGACTGGGTTCAAGGGGCGTTTGTTGCTTAGGAGGTTCTAAAACTCGCCGAGTCGGTCGTGCTCTAGTCTGGTTTGGATGTGGTGACGGAGTATGGGTCTTGTTAACTAGGCGTTGATGGGATGGAGATTTACCGTCACCATTTTTAGCAGTTTGCCTGTTCTCCTGATCTGGTGAGTCCGTGGAGTTAGCCAAAACTGGTGCGATCGCGCAAGCCGCTTGCCAATGCTCTTGAGGCAGCTGGTAAAGCAATACATCAGTTTGGGCAATCCAATCTGTTGGTACTGGCATCGGATATCCCCAACTTTCTCCGATGCTAGGAAATGGAGCAGAGGAATTTGCCTCTGTTCCTTCTGGCGTTCCGATTTGACCACTACGTAGCCAGCAATGCCCAGCTTGGGAAGAGGACACCAGAGACTCCCCAGCCTCAATGCGTGTTTCTACGATGTAGGGCAACAGTTGATTTAGGGTAACAGCGTTAAGGGTACGCAATTTGGTCAAAGTCTTGAAGAAAATTAGGCATTGCCGGTGCTGGGCTTGTTTCCCCAGGATTTCCGACCACTTTGGCAACCTTTCCAACCAAGGCAAGAGTTGATTTAGCGAAATACGAGCAACTTGTCCTGAACTCGCTGCGATCGCTCTGTAAGGATAGGATAGACTACCTAAGAGATCATAGGCACCAAAGGTTTCCCCTTCTTCGAGTACCTGTATGGAAACCTCCCGCTGTTTTTCAGCATCAAAGCCTAGTAGTCGTACCCGCCCCTGACAAACTAGGTAAAGATATTGGTGATCTTGTTCAATCTCAACAGAATCTTGGGATAGCTCTGGTTTAGTATAGGCAATGATTTTATCCCCTAGCTGGAAGTGATCAAGGTCAAATGATTGACTAAATTCATAGTTGAGCTTTGGATCAACTGAGTCTAGGGTCAAGCTTTGAAGCACTACTGATAAATTGCTAGCAGGGTCTGGGTTGATGGCAGACGGTGGTAACCCATGCTCTGCCGAATCCCTGATTATATTCTTCATATGTTAAACATTGAAAATTGATTTTTAACAATTAACCATTTACAATTAACCATTTACAATTAACTACATTTAGTTAGCTAATAACTTAGGGTTTGTCAAGTCATTAACCGGCTCTTTACCAATAATTCACAAAAAATTCACCAAAACTTTAAGTAAACTTCATTTAAACTTTAAATTACCCCTATAGCATCTGGTGTAAAGTAAACCAAGACGGGTAGGGGGTAGGGAGATAGGAGGTCAAGTCTGAGTCAGATCATCAAGCCAATAGATGTCAGCTAGATGCAAGCAGATAGGGCGGTTGATGCGAGTGCAGTTCAACAGATTAAAAGGGAAGACGTTGACAAGTAGGCTCTGCATCAATCATCCATCAATAATCCATCCAACTGACCTAGGCAGGTGGGTTTTGTTCAGACTTGATGAATCTCCCAACTTTCCCGCTTAGCTGACTAGACCTTACTAACAACCTGTGATTGTGAGACAGGGGTTTTGCCAACTGGATGCTTACCAGCTTGACTATTTTCTTTGATTAACCGATTGTAGGTTCGGTAAGGGATGTAATGGAGGGGGTTGTAGCCAGAAAAACGCAGAACTAACACACAAGCCCAAGAATACTTGCCTGCGATGATAGCTTCTACGACCTGGTTAAGCTGCTCATTAGTCATGACTTGTTCAGAGCTCGTAGAGGTTGATGTTGGTTGAGATGTTCTACTAGTTGATGGTCTACTAGTTATTGAAAGCAATTTTTTGGCCATGGTAATCACCCAGAATTAACGACATCTTGTAATGGTCTATACCCAACTGGCAAAGGGAAGTTGCCAGTTCACCGGGGTAATAATTAAGCCTTGGAACAGGTTAAAGATTATTGCAATTGCGACCCATCTCTTACTATGGGGTTTTAGCTCATAGTTCTTGGTCTAAACATTGTATAAACACGCTTTGCATAAACACGCTTTGCATAAACACGCTTTGCTGCTACAAACTACCGTGGGGGACAATAACAAACTCTCAATCCAAGGATTAATCGGTGGCACATGTTGAGGCTCATTTACTCAACATATGCCACCGTGAACATTGGCCACAATGGATTCAACAACTGCTGGAGTAGAACAGAATTGAGTTTGAGATCAATTACCAACTTAAATACTTGCCAGTGGGGTGGGATTTTTCCAATCAGCCCCATATCAGTCCCTTGTAATGCGGGCAGAGCAGTGATTGCAGTTATGTCACAGAAGACTTTCAGGAGATTGAACATCCCTTGCAGTAAGCTGATTTCCCCCTTTTTGGCTCCCACCGATACTGATACGTTTGACGATAGCACATCATTCCGGAAATAGCTGCTATCCTGTTCAATGGCTTCAGTGCCAACACCCGTGTCGGAGGTGTCAGATGTAAGAGCCCTCAGCAATCTGTTCGAGATAGTTAACCCACAGCACTGCCAGCCATGGCTAGGGTCGTCAGTGGGATTTAAACCTACTGCTTTCAGGTTCAATTTGCTAAGCACCCCTGAAAAGCTCTTATTAAAAAGCTGGATTAGAGAACGCGGCGATGGCTTCCGCTTTCCTAATGGTATGTTCATGAGTATGTCGGATAATTTTTTCAAAGTTGATGCTGTTGTGACACCTAATGTTACACCTAATTTTTCACAATACCAGAGGCTTCCCTAAATAGACTAAGCGCAGATGTAGTGAAACATTGATCCTATTTCAGGCCCGTTACAACAACAAATACAAACCCTTATTAAATTCCTCTGTCTTTAGACAGAACACTTTTCTGTTGTCTGGAGTAAATCCCCAAACACCTAGACACCGAAACAGATGAGCACCTGAATTTACAAATCTTCTAGAGTTTTTATCTAGAGTTTCTGTGTGGCTAACTGCTGAGCTGAGCGCTTTAAGTATATCTACTCAGCCTTAGCTCCATAAAGGCGATAGCGTCTAGCCTGAAGTAGTTACAAGTTCTATTAAAAAAGCTGGCCGAGTGAGCTGAAACAATAAAATCACGCTTCTTGAGCATAGTTACCCTCTTTGATTATTTCAAAAAAGACAAATCCAAAATTGGATTAGTTTGGCTGTAAGGTTGATGAAGTTATATTTCACGCCGATGCTCTTGAACGTGAAACTTTGTTCATCTACAAAAGGAAATCTAGTAAATTCGAGGGGTGGTTGTCAAGCGAAAACTCACATTTATTTTAGACATTCACATTTTATTCATATTTTCTTCACAAAATGACCAAGATTACGCAAATTTCACAGAATCTTCACGTAATCTTGAGTAAACTGACAAGGAAATCTAGGAGCTAGATGTCACCCTACTCAACTTAAAGGGAAATTTCATGAAATCTTTACTATATCTTTACTAAAACTTGCTCCAGCCCCAATGTAAATTTTTGTGACAAATATCATGGTCAATCTGCCCCCTCTGTCCCCTCTTACGGTCTATTCTCCCTCTGGGGCTAGTGAACTAAGGGACTTCGTCAAGTGTAGTCGGCTCAGTGACCAATTACCATTTACCAATTACCGTCAATCATTGCATGAATCAGCAACGCCCTCCCTATTGCCGATCCTCTTGGCTTTATGACGTCATAGAGATTGCGATAGTTGAACATCGGAGGTGGCATCAGGGAAAGCCAACCACAACATTGACTCATCTGTTACGTTAATACCCCGTCGAAGTGTTAAAATCAACCATCATCTGTCTTTTTACTAACCTATTCCTATGAGGCGGTTAAGACAACTCTTCCAAAAACTTAGAGATGCAGGCAAAGATGAGAATTTCTTATACGGGCTAAATCTGTTCGAGGGTTTTGTTTCCAAAGTTCTCTCTTTGGTGATGGTGGTGGTAATATTGGTGGCACTTAGTAGCCTAGTTATTTCACTAGTTAAAGAAATAACCAATCCAGAAGCAATAGTTTTGAGCAAAACACTTTTCAAAATATTTGGACTGTTTCTAAATATTCTCATTGCACTAGAAATTTTAGAGAATATCACCGCTTATCTGCGAAAACATGTTATTCAACTTGAGTTAGTTGTTGTTACGTCTTTAATTGCCGTTGCCCGTAAAATCATTATTCTTGACCTGAAAACAACTTCTGGAAGCCAGGTAATTGGATTAGCAATTGCCATTATATCTCTATCAATGAGTTACTGGATTATACGGAGTACTAGCACAAGAAAACATCATTAATGCATAAGCTTGAGAATACTATGACTAATTTTTTCCAATTTGAAGCCGATTTTGTGGATTCTTTACGGTGCATTCCTATGCAAGTGCGGATGAAATTAGATACTTGCGGCATCAAACTTAAACTGAGCCACTGGCATCAGTTTAATCAACACGAGCGTCAGCAACTGGTAGAGATACCCTGCACTACGACCGAGTCAATCCAAAAGTATGGAGACTATGTTCAACAGCTAGTTATAAACTATACAGGAAAACCGGCTTCTAATTTACCGGTTGATCCCCAAGCTCCCTGGATGAATTCTCAGGTAATTCCAGCTACCGTGGCGGAAAAAGCTATGGAATTTGGAGTCGTAGTAACTACTCAACAGTGGGCAGCACTAACTCCGATCCAACGTTTTGCCCTGATTAAACTGACGCGCCCTAGTCATGAAAACAAAAACTTTTTACCAGCACTCAAGGAATTCCAATTAGTTGTTGTTGACAGTTAACCTACCCGATAAGGGAAGCATCAGGGGAACACCCTTTAAAAAACTCAGAGCAAGTCAAATATGCCGATTAAATCTCGATTAGCTTAACTGCTAGAAGTACCTACCTGATCTACCATGACCTGATCCCGACAAGACTGGTTTTGGGCTTTCTGTATTAGCTCTCGCATTTGATCAACATTATCTAAGGCTGAATTAAGCTGGCTTTGACGTAATTCTGATGATAGGTTAGACTGGTTAAGTAGGTTTTCTAGAATAGCTTGAATAGTGTTGAGCAGGATACACAGTTGATAATCTTGACTGGTACCCAAGTTACTTTTGGGATATTTGAAAGCCTCACACTGTTGGGAATGATTTAATCCTTGACCCTCTATCGGTTGTGACAAAATCACTGTTAGTTCTCTGTTTTGGTCTCTGTTGGGTGGCTCTGATTGATGATTAAAACTATCTCCTGATAAAGCGATCGCATTTTCTGGAACCTCCCCAGACTGCTCACCAGGGGTAATCGCTTTGTGGGATTTGTTAACAGATTCTTTTGCTGGGTCTAATTGCTCAACGGTTTGCTGCAATGTCTCCACAATGCCATACATTTCCATTGGGTCAAACACTCGCAGCAGGGTGGTTTGGGTGACAATACCGATTCCTTGACCCCAATTCCAAGACACCACCAATCGCCGCACACGACGCTTTTGCATTTCCTGATGAGCTGTCCATAGAGAATCTTCAGGACTCAGCAGAAATAGAGGTGTACTCATGACATCCTGAGCCTGGACTTTAGACAAATTCAGCTTGAGAGACTGAAATTGGACAATATCCCGCTCTGTGACAATCCCCACTGGCATACAGCTATCCTCTCCATGGTCGGAGGTAATCACCACACAACTAACTCGGTGCTTATTCATGAGTCGGGCTAAACTCAATACTGAGACAGTTGGAAGGGCATTAACCACCTGGGGGGTCATCACTTCTGATACCCGCCGTAACTTGAGCAGATTAGCTGGTCGCAATACCTGGCGAATTCGCTCTGGTGAAACAACACCCACGAGCTGACCGTGATCATCGACAATTGGTAAGTGGCGAATCCGATACCGACGAAATATGAATAAGGCGGCAAAGATATCCCGACAAGCAGTTTGAGGAAACGTAATCACAGGCTGTGCCATGACCTCAGCTACTGTTACCTCTTCAAAGTTAATTCCATTAGCTGTTAGCCGGACAATATCCCGCTCAGTAAAGATTCCCAGCAACTGGTCTGAGTGCATTATCAAAACGCAGCTAGACCGTGGCTCACGAATGCTGAGCTGGTCTGACGGTGAGTGGAAATTCGGCAATGAACAACTTTTGCCTCCCTCCTGACTCATCAAAGCAATTATGTCTATTAGGAGAGTATCAGGAGCAACGATCAAAGGCTGATGGTCAATTGCCTCTTCTAGGGTTGGGGCGCAGATAAGTCGGTCGTTGAGTTGCATAATTGATTTGATGGGTGAACTTCCTTGACCTACGACCGCCGCCAACCGCTACAAACTATGGCGCTGGTGTCATGGCGCTGGTGTCTTTACTGAGACTGCTCAGTCAAGGATTTTTATTTTGTCTTGCCAGCGGTTGCGCGATGAAGCGAACGCGCCCCGCGTGGCCTACGGCCTCAGCTTCCGCGCTTGAGCGAACGCATATCCATGAACTGCTTAACCATCAAGACAAAACCCATAAAGATACTGGTAACCTTGGGTTTTGTAGAGGGATGTTACGGACAAATCCCACAAATCCAGAAATAATATGCACATAACTTGTATAAAGGTATATAATAAATAGATGTTACAGCAAAATCATCTTTAATCCTTATATGACATAGCTTTTGGCTTTCAGAGGTGGCCAGGGATACTGGGACTTTAACCATTTGGGCTTAGGGGCAAATAATTAGGCATTGCTGACCTAGCTTGGCAATTGTCCGATGGGATTGTCCGATGGGATTGTCCGATCAGGTACCCTGGCTTATCTAACGTTCTGTTTAAGGTATTCTAACTACTTTACCAGCTTGGAGCTTACTGATTTACTTACTGATTTAAGTTCCCTTGACTGGGTTTTTGAGGCAAAGTAGACACCCTAGGGGTTCTACCGTATAGCCGGTCTAAAACCCGCTTAACCGAGATCCGTTTCCACTGCTGACCACGCTTGGTTGTATAGCCATGCTGATTGAGCCAGTTAGCGATTTGTTGTAATGACTTGCCCGATTTATGGTGACGGCGAATTAACTCAATTACATGCTGTTCTTGGGGATCATCCACCAACTCACCATTTAGGGCCCGTTGACCGAAGGCCGGTGAACCATAACCTGCATAGCCACCCATAGTTGCCTTCGCTTGTCTACCTTGGTTTAGCCTTTCGATCAGGCTATCCCATTCCAATTTCTCAGCAGCCATAACTTAATGCATCAAGCAACTTCATAACAACCATGGTAAACCAAACTATAGCCTTAGCCATCCTGGTTATTACAGCTATTACAACCGATTAACCGCCCTTCTTTATTAAAGGAAGATAAAAGGGGTAACCATGTTGAGTGTTATTGACTTTTTACCCTTTACCGTTGACTATTAGTTTGTGGTAGTTTTTCAAAATTTAAGGAATATATCATGAGTACAGTTGCTTACATCAAAGACAGTGAATTTAAGTCAGTTTTAACCTCTGAAGTTCCAGTCGTCGTTGATTTTACAGCCCCTTGGTGTGGGCCATGTCGTAAAATTGCTCCTTTAATGGATAAACTGGCTGAAGACTACAAAGATCGGGTTAAGGTCGTAAAAATCGATATTGATGCCGACAAAGCTACTGCCAAAAATTACAGTATTCGTAGTATTCCTGCTGTGCTGATTTTTAAGGGCGGTGAGGTGGTATAAACTATTGTAGGAATTGCTCCCTATGATAAATTTACTGCCGCACTTGAACAGCAACTTTAGGTTTAATTAAAAACATAAAAATAAAAAAAATTTATGAATTATGAGTTTAATTATGACTTATTTCCTTCAAGCAATGACATCTAAATGAGGAGAATCGGCAATGGAGACAACTCAATCAGTCCGATGTCCCAACTGTGGTAATATGGCTCAACGTTACTACTTAATCGGTTCTCAAGCATCACATTATGCTTGTGCTGGAGACCAGGTCACCAAAACTGAATGCCCAGGTTGTGACTATTTAATGGTAATCTGTTCTGTGAGCGGTAATGTGATTGAAGCTTACGCACCAGGTAGACAAGTTATGGCTAATTCGGACAAATTTCCCGAAGTAGTGCAGGGAGAAAGTCCTGCTCTTATAGAAGTAGGGATTAATCGCCGCAACAGGTTAGTGGCTAGTAGAAAATATCAATTAACTACTGTAGGGTAAAACAGGTAAGCTATCAGCTAATAGCTGATAGCTTATGGCAAAAGGGGACTGGGCTCTATATTTTTTATATGATTTCAATAATAGACAGTTGAAAGGCACAACAGCTGAAAGGCACAACAGCTTATCGAGTATACTGCTGAATTTTGGCTTGAGCTCTGGGATAGGCGGAGGTACCTTCAGGAATCTGTCTCAAATAATCCAAAGCCTTAGTGTAGTTGTTCAAAACAGCTTGATTATCAGCCATCTTTAATAGATAGTTAGCCCGAATTTCTTGCTTAGCGGTATAGTCAACAATTTTTTCCTGAGCCTTCGGATAGGCATCGGTATGTTTAGGAATTTTTTTCAAATATACCAATGCACCGGTAAAGTCTTGCTGAGCGGCTCGATTGTAAGCCTGCTGAAGAAGAAAGTTCGCTTTGATGTTTCGCTTTTGAGTGTACTCCGGAATTTTTTGTTGAATTGTAGCGTAGGCTTTTGTTCCTTTTGGGATTTGTTTAAATGTGTTGAGTGCACCAGTAAAGTCTCTATCGATAGCCTGGTTGTAAGCTTGCTCTAGTAACTGGTAAGCTTCCTGCTCAAGATTGGCTTGAGCTTGGCTGACCATAGGTTGTATTTGCTGTTGCCAGAAGACAATATTAGGAATCTGACTAGCCTGCTCAACTACTTCTAGCCATTTCTGTTGCTCAAAGGCGGTTTTGATCTGGGGGAATAGGGCTTTGGCATCTTGCCAATCTTTTTTCCACTGAGCGATCGCACTTTGAGCATCTTGATAGTTTTCACTATCTTCGGGTATCGATTTTACCAGCTTCAGCGCTGCGTCTAAATCCCCTTCCTGGTACTTTTGCTCAGCCTGTGCTAGCTTAGTTTCTGCCTGGTTGCCACCCGATGAGAACAAGTAGCCTCCAGCTACTACTAACAAGGCTACAGATGCGGAAACTCCCATGGCGGTGAGATTAAGTCCACTAGACCTTCTGGTAGGAATAGTAGGCACAGAGGGATAATAAATGTCTTCTGTTTCCTCTGCTTCCTCTGTTTCCTCTGTTTCCTGTGTTGGAAGAGTCTCTGGTTCAATTGGCTCACGCAGAGTATCGTCAGTTTTTAGTTTGTAGGGGTTTGGGGATGTTGGTGGTGCTGAAGACATTGGTAAGTTTATAGATGGTTTAGAACTAGTTAAGGAATCGAGTGCCTCCAAAATCTGATCAGCAGACTGGTAACGGTCTTTGAAGTAATAGCGCACCATCTGCTGAATAATGGCAGCGAAATCTTTAGTGACTGTGGCGTAGTCCTGCCAAAGGGCTTCTCCGGTTAATGGGTCTTCTTCTAGCTGTATGGGTTTGAGTCCTGTGAGTGCCTCAATGCCAATCATCCCTACAGCATATAGGTCACTACAGGGACGAGGTTTACCCAGAACCTGCTCTGTTGGTATATACCCGAATGCGCCCAAGGCCGCTATGGCACTAAATTGAACACCAACTAATGGTGTGCGCACCTGCTTAATACCGCTAAAGTCAGTTAAAACTAATTTGCTATCCTCTGATCGTCTGATTAGATTGTCTGGCTTGATATCACCATGAATCACCCCTTGGCGATGGACAAATGCCAAAATCTCTAAAACCTCTTGTAGCAGATTGATTACTCTGCTTTCACTCCAGGGTTGATTGAGTTCCTCACTCAGGGGTCGTCCAGGGATGAAATCTTGAACTATGTAGAAGCTATGGTCAATTTCTAGACAATCTAAAATTTTGGCAACTTGGTCATGCTGACAGATAATCTCCAAAATTTTAGTTTCACGATGAAATATATCTTTTGCAGCTTGCCAGGAGTCAGGGTCATCAGTAACAGGACGGAATTGTCTAACAATACATTCGGGATTTCTGGGTCGGTAAGTGTCTAGCGCAATACAAGTTTGACCCCAGCTCACACGGTTAAGGATTTCAATAACTTGATAACGTCCATTGATTAACTGTTCTGGTCCTGCTCCTGGGCTAAACGCTAATCTAGACATACGCTTCTTACTAACCGCTTACGTTGATGTTTGCTGTGAAAGTGTTGATGGTGCTTCCATCGCAAGGAGAGCAATAGGCCGAAGGTGCCGAAGAATGGAAGAATGGAAGAATAAAGTATTTCTGATCTCCGTGATCTGAGCTATCTCCCGTATCTGGCCGTCAGACTAGATACTATTGAGCAGATTAAACAGGCCTTAGGGGGGGACAGATAGTAGAGACGGTAGAATTTGCCAAGAGTTTCAGATCAGCCATCACGAATGCCTCAGATCCGTTAGAGACTCCTCAATAAAAGTCACACTTAATGTATTCTTCAGCCATCAGCTACTCGATCCGGATGGTCAGAAACAAGCTCTGTGCAAAGGGCTGATGGGATAATGGTATGATGGGATAATTGGGTGATATGTAGTATTCTTTGTTCGATGTTATATTGCTGTTTGCCCTTTTGCCTTTATGCTGGAGAAGGGGCGATAGTAACACAAGCATGACCATTCATCAAAAACAATCAATCCAAATTGCCGTTGTTGGAGACATTCATCAACTGTGGGAACCGGAAGATGCTATAGCTCTTGAGCAGTTGGGTGTGGATCTAGTCTTATTTGTCGGGGATTTCGGCAATGAGGCGGTGGATATAGTCCAGATGATTGCTGCTATTGACCTACCCAAGGCAGTGATTATGGGAAACCATGATGCTTGGTATACTGCCTCGGAATGGGGAAGGAAAAAGTCTCCTTATGACCATGAAGTAGAAGATAGGGTACAGCAACAGTTGGACTTACTGGGGTCAACCCATGTGGGTTATGGTTACCTTGACTTCCCAGATTTGAATCTCTCTGTAGTTGGTGCTCGCCCTTACAGTTGGGGTGGGCAAACTTGGCGCAATAAGAAGTTTTACAGGGAACAGTATGGAATTAATAGCTTTTCTGAATCAGTTGAGCGCATTCTAGCAGCAGTCCGTAGTGCGGCTTACGAAACGGTAATCTTAATCGGTCATAATGGTCCGACGGGACTAGGTGATCAAGCAGAAGCTCCCTGTGGTAAAGACTGGTATCCTGCTGGTGGTGATCATGGGGACCCGGATTTGGAAGATGCGATCGCAAAAACCTATTCCTTGGGTAAAAACATTCCCTTAGTCACCTTTGGTCATATGCACCACATCCTAAAGCACACCAAAGACCGACTACGAACCATGATTGTTACTAGTCCGGAAGGGACTGTATATTTAAATGCAGCCAGTGTCCCTCGAATTATCGAAACCGATACAGACCGATTGCGGAATTTTTCGATAGTGTCTCTCAAAGGCGGTATAGTGGATCAAGTCTCCCTGGTCTGGGTGGGTAAGGATTACTCAGTGGTATCTGAAGAATTGCTTTACCAGGCTTCTGAAGCGTTGCTGGTATAAAACAAAGTTTTTAACTGGCTAGAAATAGTCGCCATCCGAGCCCACGGATTGTTAATATAGATTTGCCTGGAGAGGTGGCAGAGTGGTCGATTGCACTCGACTTGAAATCGAGCGAGCCGAAAGGCTCCGGGAGTTCGAATCTCCCCCTCTCCGTTTTATATTTTATATTTGTTAACAGTTGAGACTTGAGGGTTGACGGTCAACCCTCAAATTTTTTTTCTTGATGCAAAGGGCGAGTCAGAAAGTAGGTTTAAGTTCATGTAGGGTGGGCAGTGCATCAGACAGATAATGAAGCTTGCAAAGCACGTTGGTAGGCACTGCCCACCCTACGATTCATGACAATGGTGCAAGATCTCAGTTCACGTAGGTTTAGTTTGCTCCATTGCCCATAAATCCCATTACTAGGCTGTCCGGAGCCAGGAAATGACTCAAATGATAAGCTCGCTCTTCAGTCTTGAGCAAGATTTTCTCATAGAGATAGCGGGTGGCTCGATCACCTAGGCTTTCTGCTTGAGCGGCTTGACTGCGTACTAACTGAATGATTGACTGCTCAGCTGCTAAGTCATGCTCTACCATCTGGCGAGAGTTGTAAACTCCATCAGATTCAGGAGTGAAGCAGCACAATTCAGCTAATTTGGCAAAACTAGTAGCTGGAATTCCTCCTAGTCCATTCAAACGCTCTCCTAAGTCATGGACATGATCTTGAGCATCGTCGTAGCTTTCTTCAAAGAACTTATGCAAGGAGTAAAACTCTGCTCCTTCCACAACAAAGTGGTGTTTTTGATATTGCAGGTACAACCCTTGGAAGCTGGCTAAAGCAATGTTTAATCCTTCACAAACTGGGGTGGTAACGTTTTTTTCCAGCAAAATTGGATTGTCAGCAATTTCACCAAAGGAGCGTAGTAGACCCTGAGTTGTAGACATAATAGTGTTCTCCTATCGTTTTCATTAAGTGTAGCTTATTGCCAGGCTTTTATGTAGGCTAACACATATCATTTTATTTAACCTAGACTCTCAAAGGTCCCTAATAACACAATTTTTAACTTCTTCAGAACCTCTGTTGACGATAATTTGTGATAGATTAGTTGAGAGATATTTTCTATTAGTCACGACTCCGTGAACGGGATTTGTCTTGGTTAAATCGGATTAAACCCAGCACATTGCCAAGATTCAGTCCACAAAAATGGCCATTTTTAAGGTTGATTAAAGAAAAACAGTTTTCCTAGAGGTAAATAACTATGTCTAAGTTGAAAGAGCCAGTCTCAGAGTTTAGTGTAGTAGGACAGTTATTAGACTTTGTCATTAAGGATGGCTATAAAATCAAGTACTTAAGAATTACTGTTTCAGATATCGAATATTGGATTAAGTTATCTAAACCTCTCAGAGAGAACTTAGATCCAGCCATTATCCCTGGGGCGTGGATTGAGGTGAGTGGCACCAGTAAACTAAAGCTCAAAACTGGAAAACTTAAACTGAAAGCCTATGAGGTGAACCTTGCTGCTCCCCCCCACCAGCAGCCAACAACTGTTTTGGTTCCCAAAACTCCCACCCGCAAAGCGAGCATTTTAGTTTGTCAGAAATCCAGTTGTCGGAAACGGGGGGGTCAAGCGGTCTGTAATGCGATCGCATCGAGTTTAAAGGACCATGGTTTAGAAGACCAAGTCAAGATTAAAGAAACTGGCTGCCTCAAACAGTGCAAACATGGCCCTAACCTAGTGATGATGCCAGACAAAGCTCGCTACAACCAAGTGGCTCCCCAGCAAATTCCCACCCTGATCGAACGACACTTTGTCTAAAACATTGCTCTAGTATTAATCATGGGGAGATGGGCAGGATGGTTTGATTCTCCTAAGCACGCCCTCAGGCTAAAGCCTGGGGTGACATGAGTCTAGTCCACCTAGGTGACGAAATTTTTCTTTTATACTCGACACGGGCATCAACTCTGCTTTCTATCTTTTCTCCCCTCTGATTAATACCAAGTTGCCTTCATACCTAGCACTTTCTTCCCATCACCCCATCACCCCATCACCCCATCACCCGATCTCCCTATCGATTTCCCTAGCATTGAGGTGATTCGCCAACAGGAGCATAACTTGCTATGGAGGGTTTTCAAGTTTTTCAAAAAATAATTGATAATTTTTTTTGTTTATGTGATAATCTACTCTGTAAAGACGATACTCTATATCTCTAGTGGCAAACGCCATAACATTGGTAATTGGGGGTTAAAAGGAATAAACTCTTCCCCAGTTACCTGTTCCTGAACCCTATAGGGGATTCGGTTTTCCTGGAAATCTATTACTAAAAATTATTAATAAGCAAACGTTGAGTTATCGATCATGGACGATAAAAACAATCCGGATAGCCAACAGAACCCTTCCCAAAAGTCGGGAAATTGGAAATTTACGTTTTTAGGGGGAATGTCCCAAACTGGGCCTTCAGACGATAACCAGGCAAAACTGCCCCAGACGTTTGCTAATCAAGAATCATTTCCGTTAGCCCTGTCTCAGGTTGGCGATCGCGTCCAGATTCTTGGCTTCAAAACCCAAAAGATGGTCAATCAATTCCACACCAGAGGGTTGACCCCAGGAGCAGAACTTCAGGTGATCAGCCGTACTTCTAGTGGTTCAGTGATGTTGCTGTGCAAGATTATTACATTGGCTTAGGGTCAGCTATGGCTAACCAAATCCTAGTGACTGACTCAGAGCATTGAAGATTACTGCTGTCGGACTTACAGCAAAAACCCGCTTTCTTCAAGTAATTACACCGATTTCAGCTTTTGATTTATAGCGATGCAGCAAGGGAACAGGGGGTCCCCTCCATGAGCGACTGCATCAAGACAACCAGAAACCAGGTTTTATCTGAAGTCACCCCATCAGTGGACTGCCGTGATGATGGACCAAATACCAAGAGCCAGCCATAAGCTCAAACATATTGGTTGCTATGGATTCTGCCTCAATCCTTCTACCCTTGCTCACTTGCAACACTTTTTCTAGCACAACAACGTAGGCAATAGTTTCCCTGACTTCAGTAGCAATAATCTCTGGTTCAATTTCCAGGTATTGGGTATTCTTGAATATCATTTCCCAAGATGAGCTAATCTCCCGCCAACCTTTGATTACATCACGTCCGGGGTGAATACAAAGACTACCAGTGCCTTGAGACCAGACCTTACTCATGGCTTCAATGTCCTTTTTCTCAAAAGCTCGATAAAACGCTGTGTTGGCGGCTAATACGTCTGTGCGATCGCTACTCATAGTTTTTTGTTGACTTTCACAATTGTGAATAGCTTTAATTATATATAGTTAAATCGAATTAATCACATCTAAGCAGTCAGTGGTCAGCCGTCAGCCGTCAGCCGTCAGCCGTCAGCCGTCAGCCGTCAGCCGTCAGCCGTCAGCCGTCAGCCGTTGGCACCTCAAGTATCGTGGCACAGGCTTCGACGCTGTGACCTAACCCATAGCGCATAAGCTGTTCAAGTACCGTGCGCTATGGGCATAAACTCATAGCTAATAGCTGACCGCTGATAGCTGATAGCTGATAGCTGATAGCTGATAGCTGAAAGCTGATAGCTGATAGCTGATTGCTTACGGATTGCGCTCTTGGAGCCGTATCATAAATATGGGTGAGATTATGTTAATGGTGGCATGGAAACAATTTGGGAACTCGATTTTTACTCCCGCCCAATTTTGGACGACAATCAGAAAAAACTTTGGGAAGTCTTAATATGCGAGAGTCCTTTGGACATCAATCTCTCACCTGAGACACTGTTTCAATACGCCAGTTGGTGTCCCAACCAGCAGGTGAATTCAATTTGGTTGGGGCAGGCTTTGGCAGATGCGATCGCAAAAGCTCAACAGCCACCAACCAAGATTCGCTTCTTTCGGCGTCAGATGAACAATATGATTACCAAAGCCTGTAATGAGCTGAATATTCCAGCTCAACCCAGCCGTCGCACCTATGCTTTGGAGCGATGGTTAAAACAAAGGATAGAGGACTTTTATCCCAATCAACCGGGCTATGACCCCGCAGCCGCTGCTTCCTCATTTGTCCGTTATCAATCCCCCATCCCGAAACCATTACCCGATGCCTTGCAGGGACAGAAGTGGGCAGTTGTAAGTCTACAAGCCGCTGCCTTTGAGGAAATGAATGAGTGGGAGATTGACTTTGGTGAAGCTTTCCCGGTCTCGATCATGGACATTGCCCCAGAAACGCCCATTCCCGGTCTGATTATATTTTCCCAACGAGCTAAACCCCTAGCGGCATGGATGTCAGGTTTGGAGCTATCCTTTGTCAGACTTGACACTAGCGATGATACGCCAAAGTTCTTACTGGAAACTGGTGCCAATGATAGCTGGATTATCGCTAACCTGACCAAACCCCAAATTCTGGCAGAGGCAAAAAGCTTTGAAGAAGCAAAGCAGAAAGCTAATCTTGTCCATTTTCTGGCCGTACAATCGAGTCCAACCTCAGAACGGTTTGCCGGATTTTGGCTATGCCGGGAGTTATAAGACAAGGCAAAAGGCAACAGGCAAAAGGCAAAAGGCAAAAGGCAGAAGGCAGAAGGCAGAAGGCAGAAGCTAAAAATAAATTGTGAGTAATTTTTCTTACCTACTCCCTACTCCCTACTCCCTACTCCCTACTCCCTACTCCCTACTCCCTACTCCCTACTCCCTACTCCCTACTCCCTACTCCCTACTCCCTATTCCCTTTGCTATATGAGTGCTGAAACTATACCCCAAGAGCTGCAAGCTGAACAACTGTTAGACTTAGCAGCTAAATCAGGAGCGACTAGTGCAGAGGTTTATCAGTCGCGGACGCTTTCTCGTCCTGTGTTTTTTGAAGCTAATCGGCTCAAACAAATCGAAAGTAGTCAATCGGAAGGGACAGCGCTACGGTTATGGCGAGACGGACGTCCGGGACTAGCAGTGGGCTATGGAGCAGTGGCAGCCCAAGATTTAGTAGACCGGGCAATGGCCATGACTGCACTCAATGAACCGGAATCCATAGAACTGGCTGATGGTCCTAGCGCTAACTATTCCGACTCACCAGAAACTATACCGATAGAAGAACTAGTAGCAATCGGCTCGGATGCGATCGCATTAATTCGCGATGCCTACCCAGAAGTATTGTGTACCGCTGAGTGGGAATGGGAGTCAGAAACCACTAGCCTAATTAACTCCGAAGGATTACATTGCTCTTACACTGACACAATCCTCAGTTATTTCCTGGGGGTTGAATGGGTTAGGGGTGAAGACTTTTTAAGTGTCGGTGATGGTACAGAAATTCGATTAAGCCCATCTGAGCCCAAGGAAACCCTAAACACTAACAAAGTCCTAGAGCAAATTTTACAACGCCTCAACTGGGCAACGGAAAATGTCTCTACTCCGAGTGGTCGTGTGCCAATTTTGTTGACGTCTAAAGCAGCGGATTTGCTATGGGGCACTGTGGAAGCAGCCTTAAATGGAAAACGGGTACTTGAAAAAGCGACCCCCTGGAGTGATAGTCTAGGTCAGGTGGTTACCTCAAAAAACCTGACCCTGTTTCAACAACCCAATCCTGAATTTCCCTACAGTTGCCCCTTTGATGATGAAGGCACCCCTACCCAATCCCTAGTATTTATCAGTGAAGGGCAATTGCAACAGTTTTTTTGCGATCGCACTACCGGTCGCTTACTGGGAACTGGCACAACAGGCAATGGATTTCGCCCTAGCCTAGGCAGCTACCCAACCCCTGATCTAGTCAACTTACTGATTAAACCAGGCCAAGGGTCACTCAATGACTTAATTGGGCAATTAGACCAAGGATTAGTCATAGACCAGATTCTCGGCGGTAGTGCTGGCATCTCCGGTGACTTTTCCGTCAATGTTGAGTTAGGGTATCGAGTCCAACAAGGCAATATTATTGGTAGAGTCAAAGACACCATGGTAGCTGGGAATGTCTACAATACCCTTAAACAGTTAGTAGTACTAGGTGATGATGCTGACTGGCAGGATAGCATCTATACACCCTCTCTAATTGTGGAAGGACTATCGGTAACCTCTAGTCATTAGTGGGTTAGTTGTAACTAGAGAAATTATCCTGGTATTTAGAAAGTACCTAGGAATAATCACTAATGAAAATTAACCAATGATCAATCAATGATCAATCCCATTACCCAATGGCTGATCCCCAAAAGAAGTCTTGCCCTTGCCGAAGCCTGTCTGATTGGATTGGTCTCAGGACTCTCAGCAGTATTACTCAAACACAGTATTGGCTGGTTAGGGAGTTGGCGGCTTCAAGCATCTGTGATCCTACCCCCTAGCTTTGCCCTACCTGCTTTTGGACTCTGCTTAGGATTACTGTGCGGATTCCTGATTGAGTTTCTAGCATCAGAGGCAACAGGTAGTGGCGTACCTCAGATTAAAGGTGCCCTTGCTCGGTTTCCTATCGCGATGAATTTACGGGTGGCTGCGGTCAAGTTGGTCAGTACGATCCTATCTCTGGCGGCGGGAATGACCATGGGACGGCAAGGCCCAACGGTTCATATTGGAGCAGCTTTGGCAGCTCAATTGACTCGTTGGGTACCCACCTCTCCTGATCACCGACGTCAAATGATTGCTGCTGGGGCTGGGGCTGGATTAGCCGCTGGGTTTAATGCTCCCCTGGCTAGTGTAGCCTTTATCTTTGAGGAACTGTTACCAGATTTATCTAGTATAACTCTGGGTAGTGCTATTATAGCATCCTTTATTGGTGCGGTGGTTTCCCGGCTCTTGGGTGGAGGTACCCTAGAGCTGAATCTGAAACTAAGCAACTTTTCCAGCACCTTTGACGCTCGTGAGATTCCCTTCTATTTATTGTTGGGGGTGTTGGCTGGATTGCTAGCAGCTTTGTTTAATCAGGGAATTCTGGCCAGTCTGAATTTTTACGACCGCCTTAAGCTCAGATTACCATTGCGGATTGGTATAGCTGGGATGCTTGGTGGGTGTATTGTAGCACTGCTACCGGAGCAGTTCCATAACAACAGTGGTTTGCGGGAGTTGTTGCTCAGTGGTAATGTCGGCTGGAAATTTACCAGTCTCGCTTTTGTAGTCTACTTCTTACTAACCATAATTGCCTATGGTTCTGGAGCACCAGGGGGGTTGTTTCATCCGTCCCTAGTTTTGGGTTCCGCATTAGGCTATTTAGTCGGTATCGGTGAGTATCATGTGCTCGAATTAGGTTATCCGATTACCTACGCCTTGGCAGGGATGGGAGCATTTTTTAGTGCGGTTTCCAAGGTACCGATCACAGCGATTGTGATCGTGTTTGAGATGACAACGGACTTTAATTTAGTCCTACCGTTAATGATCACCTGTGTGGTTTCCTACCTAGTTGCCGATCAATTAGCCAAAGGGTCTCTCTATCAACGTTTGTTGGAGAGGAAAGGCTACAGCTTGCCTCAAGTAAAGGTGGATAAAAGAACCTTAGCTGGTTTGAAAGCATCTGACATTATGCAGCGCCGGGTAGAAACCCTAGGGAGTCAGATGACCTTAGAGCAAGCCATTCAGACCTTTAGTAACTCTAGTCATCGCGGCTTTCCAGTAGTTGCTCAGGGTAAATTGGTCGGGATAATTACTCAAGAAGATATTGCCAAAAATCGAGACCAACTGCCTGGAAACACCCCTATAAAAGAGGTGATGACTCCACAACCGATAACAGTTAGACACAATGATACCTTAAGCCACGTTCTCTACATTCTTAATCGTTATAAACTCAATCGGTTACCTGTTCTAGAAAACAGGAAGTTAGTTGGAATCATTACCTTTAGTGATATTATTCGTGCCGAAGCTAACCAACTTAGTGGGGAAAAAGAGCAACTAGGACCAAGTCCTGATCCGTCCTATGGCGTCTATTATACTCGGGCTCCAGCTACCGGCAGTGGACGGATGTTGGTTCCCTTAGCTAATCCCCAATCAGCACCAGTATTGTTGGAAATAGCTGCTGCTATTGGCCGCGATCGCGACTATGAAATCGAGTGTTTGCAGGTAATACCCATCTCTCGCAGCAGTAGTCCTGCTCAGACAGCAGTTGATACTACCAAAAGTCGCCGATTGCTACGGAAAGCTGAAAGGCTAGGGCGACGCTTGGAAATGCCAGTTCACACCCAAATCCGGATATCCCACGATACCGCTCAAGCAATTCTAGAAACGATTAAACAACGACATATTAATCTGATTTTGATGGGATGGAAAGGAGCACCATCTAATAGTCCTAATCAGATTTTTGGTAATATTATCGATACCTTGATTCGACAAGCTCCCTGTGATTTAGTCTTGCTGAAATTACCCCAAGGCAAGGAAGTAGTAGAAGATGTTAAATCTACTAAGTACGGTTCACTAGCTAAGACCTGGAAGCATTGGTTAATCCCCATTGCTGGTGGACCCAATTCCAGGCGTGCCCTACAATTAATTCCGATACTAGCAACCCTTGCTAAAGCAGAGAAAATCGTAGTAACTCAGGTTTTTAACCCTCAAGCTGGGGAACCTGTAATGACTAGCTTGGAAAAAGCTACCTATTTCCTCAAACAGCAACTCAAAGGTATTAGTAATGTGGCATCAATTCCAATCCGTTCCTATTCTGTTTCTGATGCTTTAATTCGTTTAGCCAAGGCTCACAAGTATGATGTAGTCGTGATCGGAGCTAGTCGAGAGGGATTATTGGAGCAGGCGATCCATGGCAATATTCCAGAAGCGATCGCACGGGGTGTTGACAGTACTGTGATTTTAGTTAGGGAAGCGCTTCATTAATTAGGGAATCGGGAGTCGGGAGTCGGGAGTCGGGAGTCGGGAGTCGGGAGTCGCGTAGGGTGCGTTAGGGGCGGGCTGGCACTAATTTTCCGTCTCTTCGCGCCTTGTTGGAACAGCCCGCCCCGTAACGCACCACTGGGTCAAACTATCAGCTATCAGCTTATGCGCTACGCGCACGCTACGCGAACAACTAAAGGCTGATTGCTGACCGCTGACCGCTGACCACTAACCGCTAAAAACTGACATTTTATAATTCTATGTTCCAATTTCAGCTATCAATTAAACCAGTAACCATGCTAACCCTTGAATTGTAACTAATTATTACAAAATTTACAAATTGCCTTGACTTTTTTTTGTTTTAGGTTGACAATAAAAGTACCCAATGGTTATACTATAATCATGAAAAAAAAGCCGCGCTTTCTGCCGAGCAAGCGCCAAGCGCGGCTTTCTACCCAATTACAATTGAGGTAATTCTATAATAATGCGAAAAAAACGATTTGTTTATCTTCCCATCGATTACCACGAAGCGATAGAGCGTCTTGAGCAGCTTGCACAGCTTGAACAGAGGGAGTCTCAGGAGGAAAATTCCTATCCCTATCCCATCACTGAGCGCGAGCAAATCCTAATCCGACTGTACAGTTACTGCCAATTGGGCATGACACCGCAACAGTTCTACCAGAAGTGGGACTTGACGAGGGAAGATATGGCCTTGATCTGCTCCTGTTCCGTTCAAACCGTTAACGGCTGGTTTAGCACCAGTCGTCGCTGTTACCCTCCGACTGCTGGTCACTTGCGCCATCTGGCCATCATGGATTTCTTGCTTGAAGATTTTGAAACAATTCCTAAACCGTTATTGGAGCGATTGTGCTCGAAGGAGGTCAGAATTTAGAATTTAGAATGAAGAATTTAGAATTAAAAATGAAGAATGCAGAATGGTGAATGAAGAATGAAGAATTAAGAATGAAGAAAACATAATTATACATTATACGTTCCCAATTCTAAATTTTCAATTCCCAATTCCCAATTCTAAATTTCCAATTCTAAATTCTACATTCTATAGCAATTCTGTTTCCCATGAGGTACCAATGGATCCCCCTAAATCCCCCTTAAAAAGGGGGACTTTGAGGTTGCTCACTGTACCTCATACATGCAATAAACGCTATAAATTATACATTCCCAATTCTAACTTCTAACTTCTAACTTCTAACTTCTAACTTCTAAAATATGCTTTTCCCCTTGCCAGATAAATACATTGACCTGCTCACGGATTTCGGCTTTAAGCGCGTCTTTGGCACTGAGCCCAACAAGGCACTGTTGATCGATTTCTTGAATACGCTGTTGCCTCCCCACCATCAGATTCAGGATGTTACCATTAAGAATCCCGAGTTTTTGGGTAATACTTTAGTGGATAGAAGAGCGATTTTTGATATTTATTGTCAGAGCACAACCGGTGAACGCTTCATTGTGGAAATGCAAAAGGCAAAACAAAATTTCTTCAAAGACCGCAGTGTTTACTATTCCACTTTCCCCATCCAAGAACAGGCGCAACAGGGAGATTGGAATTATCAGCTAACCGCAGTCTACACCGTTGGTATTCTGGATTTTATTTTTAATGACCATAAGCAGGATTCAGAATTGTTGCATGTGGTAGAGCTAAAAAACCAGCGGTGTGAAGTGTTCTACGATAAGTTGAAATTCATCTATGTGGAGCTACCAAAATTTACTAAATCTGTTGATCAACTAGAAACCCATTTTGACAAGTGGTTATTTTTATTCAGGCATCTTGCCCAATGTAATGCTCCCCCTGAACCCTTGCAAGAGGATGTGTTTGCCCAGCTGTTTGAAGTAGCCGAGATTGCCAACTTTTCTTCTGAAGAGCAAGCCCTGTATCAGGATAGCCTCAAGGTCTATCGGGATATGTATAGTGTTACTCAAACCTTGATTCAAGAAAGTCTCGAACAAGGTAGACAACAAGGTATAGAACAGGTTGCTAAACAGATGAAGGCAGCAGGATTACCCCTGAAGGATATTGCTCAATATACGGGGTTGAGTGTGGATGAGATTAATCAGTTGTCGTAAGAATGCACCCCCCGTAACGAACCACTGTATCTATTCTTTTCTTAATTTTTCTAATTGGTCCTTAGCAAACTTCCGCAGTTTAGGATCAGGGTCATGCTCTGCTCTATCTTGCAATAAGGATCGGGTTTGGGAATGGTTAGGATAATATTTCAGGATGGCCTCAAGAGCTATTTTTCGAGGATTGTATGTCCTTTGTCCCTTATGCTCAAAGGGGTCATGGAGAGTGCGATCGCATAAAAATTCCCATAACCAAGGCTGGTCTTGCCCACCTTCAGCTAACTGTTCAAATGAATAGTTATAACAGCGAGCCCATTCTTCAAGTAGGGGTAAGATATATGGGTGGTCTTTCCAACCTTGAGCTAACTGTTTAATTGTTGTAGCTCGCACCCTCGAATCAGGATCAGAGCAAGCCCATTCTTCAAGTAGCACTAAGGTATCGCGATGGTCTTGCCAACCTTGAATTAACTGTTTAATTAAGGTATGGTGATGGTCTGGCCAACCTTGAATTAACTGTTTAATTACTTTATCTCGCATCTTCCAATCAGTATCAGAGCGAGCCCATTCTTGAAGTAGGGTTATGGTATCGCGATGGTCTTGCCAACCTTGAGTTAACTGTTCTAGTACTTTAAGTCGCACCCTCGAATTGAGATCACAACGAGCAGATTGTTGAAGTAGGCGTAAGGCATATCGATGGTATTGCCAAGCTTGAGCTAACTGTTCAATTGCTTCACCTCGCACCGACGAATCAGTATCAGAGCGAGCCGATTGCTGAAGTAGGCATAAAGTATCGCGATGGTCTTTGTAACCTCGAGCTAACTGTTCAATTGCTGTACCTCGCACCAACGAATCAGTATCAGAGCGAGCCCATTCTTGAAGTAGGGGTAAAGTATCTGGGTGGTCTTTGTAACCTTGAGCTAACTGTACAATTGCTTTAACTCGCACCCTCGAATCAGTATCAGAGCGAGCCGATTCTTGAAGTAGGGCTAAGGTATCGCGATGGTCTTTGTAACCTTGAGCTAACTGTTCAATTGCTCTACGTCGCACATCCGAATCAAGCTCAAAGTGAGCCGATTTTTGAAGTAGGGGTAAGGTATCTGGGTGGTTAGGATAGTATTTGAGGATGGCATTAAGGGCTACTTCTCGAGGATTGGTCTCCCAGTCTTCCTTACGCTCAAAAGGATCATTGACAGTGCGATCGCATAAAAATTCCCATAACCAAGGCTGATCGTGCCAACCTTGAGCTAACTGTTCAATTGCTGTACCTCGCACCCTCGAATCAGTATCAGAGCGAGCCGATTCTTGAAGTATAGGTAAAGTATCTCGGTGGTCTTGCCAACCTTGAGCTAACTGTTCAATTGCTGTACCTCGCACCTTCGAATCAGTATCAAAGCTAGCCGATTGTTGAAGTAGGGGTAAGGTATCTCGGTGGTCTTGCCAACCTTGAGCTAACTGTTCAATTGCTGTACCTCGCACCTTCGAATCAGTATCAAAGCTAGCCCATTTTTGAAGTATAGCTAAGGTATCTGGGTGGTCTTTGTAACCTTGAGCTAACTGTTTAATTGCTATAGCTCGCACATCCGAATCAGTATCAGAGCGAGCCGATTTTTGAAGTATAGCTAAGGTATCTGGGTGGTCTTTGTAACCTTGAGCTAACTGTTCAATTGCTGTAACTCGCACATCTAAATAAGTATTAGAGCGAGCCCATTCTTGAAGTAGCGCTAAGGTATCTGGCTGGTCTTTGTAACCTTGAGCTAACTGTTCAATTGCTTTACGTCGCACCCTCGAATCAGTATCAGAGCGAGCCGATGCTTGAAGTAGAGCTAAGGTATCTGGGTGCTTAGGATAATATTTGAGGGTGGCATTAAGGGCTATTTGTCGAGGATTTTCTATCCAGCTTTGCTTACGCTCAAAAGGATCATTGACAGTGCGATCGCATAAAAATTTCAATAACCAAGGCTGATCGTGCCAACGTTCAGCTAACTGCTCAATTGCTGTACCTCGCACCCTCGAATCAGTATCAGAGCGAGCCCATTTTTGAAGTAGGCGTAAAGCATCTGGGTGGTCTGGCCAACCTTGAGCTAAGTTTACAATTGCTGTACTTCGCACCTGCCAATCAGTATCACAACGAGCCGATTCTTGAAGTAGAGCTAAGGTATCTCGGTCGTCTTTGTAACCTTGAGCTAACTGTTCAATTGCTTTACGTCGCACCTCCCAATCAGTATCAGAGCGAGCCGATTCTTGAAGTAGGGCTAAGGTATCTCGGTCGTCTTTATAACCTTGAGCTAACTGTTCAATTGCTTTACGTCGCACATCCGAATCAAGCTCAAAGTGAGCCGATTCTTGAAGTAGGGCTAAGGTATCTCGGTGGTCTTTGTAACCTTGAGCTAACTGTTCAATTGCTATACATCGCACCCTCGAATCAGTATCAGAGCGAGCCCATTTTTGAAGTAGGGCTAAGGTATCTCGAGGGTCTTGCCAATGGGTGGCTATTGCTACAACAGCTTTGCTGCGAATATCATCGCATGATAATTCATGGAGAAAGACTTTAGTGCGAATATCCTTGACCAAGATTCCCCTAACTCCATCCCGGTAATAAGAATACTTTCGAGCATTATCAATTAAGTCTTTGAAGCAATTCAGTAATCGAGTATCCGTTGATTTAATCTCATAGCGATTCCTAACTTCAGACAAACAATCCCCTGCCAAAAATAAATTACCAAACTTATCCTCTTCTCCATCTTGTGCCATCAAATACTCAATAATCTCTCCCGCTTTCTTAGAATCAACCATGCCCACAATCAACCTCAGCACTTCATGCCAAGATTCATTCCGCCAGTGCTTACCAAATACCTCAGTTTTCAACTGTTCTAGGGAAATCTCCTGTTTTTTCTCAAATTTCCTGACAAATTCCCAAGCACAGAAATATTCCAAAAATGTCCGATGCACAAAAGCGTAATAATCAGCTCCCATGAAACACAAGATAAAATTGCGGGTGCGCAACTGATTAATCATCACCTTAGCCACGGCTCTGGGATTACTAACCTCCCGTAATTTCAGCTCCTCTTTGATAATCCGTTCTAAATCTTCGCCACTAATCAGATTTCCCGCTAACCCCGCTTGATTACCCTGCATGAAATATGCCACTTTTCCTAGCATCTGTTGCTTATCTTGATAATCAATAGTCTTGGGGTCAAGACGATTATCTTCTAGTAATGCTCGTTCCACATCCCATTGATGGAGCAGTAATCGAGACGATTGGTTATAGAGTTCAGAGCGGTCACGAGGCAATTCTTGATTGCGATTCAGGATTGCCATCATCGTTAGTAATAGGGGATTTCCCGCCAGTTGTCGAATCGGGGAGGATGTCTCAATTGCTTTTTGTAAGCGCTCCCGTTTCCTAACTTTATCCCCTTGATCAGTAAAGGTTAATTCATGCCACTGGTAGATAAACGTTTCAATTTGTTCCGACTCCAAGTCTTGGAGCATAACATGACTAAATTCAGCATCCCTTAGCCGTTGGGGTTTATAACCAATTACCCGAGATGTAACAATTACTCTTACTTTAGGATACTGATTCGTAAAGCGATGAATATCCGTAATAACATCCTCTCGTTTCCCTGGCTCAAACACTTCATCCAAGCCATCAAACATCACTAACACCTTACCATCTTTTAACTGCTGATCAAGGTCATGTTGATTCAGATGACATATCGCTCCACTACTTTGATGGCAGAATTCCAAAAAGTTATTACATTGTCCACTATCGCGATTCCGGATATAAGTGCGTAATTCAATCAGTAAGGGAATTAGTAGAAAACTCTCAGTAGTTAGATCGGTTCTTGCCCACTCCAATGCTAAATATTGCAGCAAGGTAGATTTACCAGAGCCTGGGTCTCCTAAAACCACCAAATAGCGATAGCCTTGAGAGTCTTTAATCACATCCAATACGGATTTTATCGGCTGTTGATAATAACGCTTTTTAGCTCGTTGCAACTCCTCTTGGTCAATTTCCTTGTCTAGTTGACCACTCTCTAGCAGTTTTTGATAATAATCCTTAGGCAGTTCATGAATCGCCTCCGGCATCAGGTCATGAACCTCTCGCACATTTTGTGGGATAAATATCCTCCAGAGTTTTAGTTGATTATATGCACAGCCACTAGTATCTAAACTATCCAATTTGACATTACCGTAGCTCTCTAGGAGTGCTTCCTGATATTCCCTTAAGTCAAAATCTGGGGTAATTCCTGCTTTCGTATTTTCTGCGATCGCTTCCAAGGTTTGGGAATCCCGGATAGGCCGTAAATCATCGGATTCCCGAATAATCGTTTTTACTTCCTTGAGATACCGTTTACCAATATAGTGCCAATCAAATCCTTCCGGTAATGGGAATAAGTCAAGCTCAATCCAAGTCTTATCTAATTTTTCGGTATCTATTCGTTTACAGCCATACTTAAACGCACTGCCCAGGATAGCTTTAATGGATTTATGTTTAATATACTGCTTGAGGGGTTTAGTATACTGTTTTACGTCTTGCTTAGATAAATCAGCATCTTCTAATTCTTCTTCCACTAAAGCCATAAATTCTTTTAAAGCTTTACCGAAGAGTTTTTTCTGGGTATTTTGATCGGATAGTCCGGTATACTCTTTGATAGACTCTTTGAAAAACTCTTTAGTGTAGTCTTCTAGAGCCTCTTTGGCCAAGGGACCAATTACTTCCTTGGCGAGATAGCCACCGGCACTATAAATTCCCCAAATTGCTAACCAATCCAGCATCTTATTGGTAGTTGTTTTTTGGTTTATTTATCATTATAGAGCAAAGGGAGTAGGGAGTAGGGAGTAGGGAGTAGGGAACAGCGGATCTGGGAACAGGGAATCGGGAGTCGGGAGTCG
>NZ_JAAHHZ010000350.1:0-4901 GCF_010672005.1 Moorena sp. SIO4A5
GGTAATGCGATCGCCTTTTTGAGCTCGTTCTGTCACCATCTGTTGGACTTCGGGAGCCGACTTAGCTGTTTCCACAAATGCCCGTTTACTGAAGTTATTAATGGCATCATGACTAAGCTGACCCTCGGTTAACAGAGTATCGGCACTGTTAGCCAGTTCAATCAGGGAGTAAGCCTGACTCTTACCGATTTCCCGACTTTTGAGCCAATTTAAAAATCCAGCTCCCCTTCCTTCACCCCCTTTTTTCTCCCTGTCTCTTACTACTCGTAGAATCCGTCCCCGCCAGATATCGGTCTGTAGGTCAACGCGATCGCATACTCGCCAAGCGTGATCGACTAGCTGGTCAAAGTCAGTTTCCTGAATTTCCTCATCCTCTGGATCCGGGAGTTGGAAATCTAGATCCATCGGTTCGTTGAGGAGGGCAGCGAGTTCGGCGGTAGAGTCAGGCACTTGCACCATAGGGAAAGATTATCCAGTCACGGTAAACACGATTATTGCACGGTTTCCAAATTATAAGACTCTACGCTACCCCTAGATGAGTGTGACTTTATTGTCTGGCATAATGCACCAGATGTATAGGTTATTAGTCGTTAGTCATTAGTTTGGTGGCTTTTGAGAGCCAGGTGTGACCGTAAACTTATTAACTGGCATTTAACAATTGGGGGGTGTTTGAGGGGGTCGAAATTCCCCATCCCTCGTGATTAGTGGGGATGGATAGACCCCCTCAACAACTGTTTCCCCACATCCTCCCGATGGATTTTTGATATATTCTTTTACTTTTTATAATGGCGCTCCACCACAGAATACAATACATTTGGAGTCGTGCCATAACTTCCGGAATCTGTGTTACATTGATTGTCGTCTAATCAGCGCGACTGAAGAAAACTAAGGAGGTGATTACACTGTGGCGACGTTAAGACAGACATTTCGATTGTACCCAACGGCATCACAACAATCCAAGTTATTCTACGCTCGTTCTTTGCATCAATTGTTATACAATGCCTGTCTGGCTCATCGTCGCTATGAGTGGAAAGTAAACCAGAAAAGCGTTAGTTATTTTGAACAACAAAATATTCTACCGGCCTTCAAGGAATGCTGGACGGAATATAAAGGTCTTTACAGCACATCATTACAGGCAACAGTTAAACGGGTAGACCTAGCTTATAACAGTTTTTTCAGTGGACTAAGAAAGTTCCCAAGATTTAAATCTATTAGGGACTATTCTGGATGGACTTACCCCAGTGCTTCTGGCTGGAAAGTTAACAGTAATGGAAAACATGGAACTCTTATCCTGAATGACCTTAAAATTAAAATCAGGATGCGAGGTAAGGCTAAATATTGGGGTAAGCCAACCACTTTGACTGTTGTTTACAAACCACGATTAAATCAATGGTTTGCATCGATCACTCTAAAAGTTGATACACCTGAACCATTATATGGAGCTGAGTCAGACTTAAGCTATGAGTCGGTTGTAGCTTATGATTTAGGAACAGAAACAGCTATTACTACCTTTGATGGGTCTGAGTTCAACGAGATTGAAAATCAGCGTTTTACTCGTACTTTAGAACCATTATTAAAAAATGCTGGCAAGGCTAAACGTAGAAAACGCGCTCCTAATCGTAGACAGCGAGTGAAGCCATCAAGTCGCTGGAAAAAGGCCAATAAACGAGAATCTCAACTCAAGCGTAAAATTGGTAATCAGCGTAAAGACTGGCAACACCAGGTTACGTCAGATTTAGCTAGTCGTTATGACATCGGCGTAACTGAAAAACTCAATACGAAAGGAATGACTCGTAAAGCTAAGAACAGCTCAAAACGCCAAAGACAAAAAGCTGGGTTGAATAAATCTATCCTTGATGTTGGTTTTGGTTCTCTTAATAAGATGCTGACCTACAAAATCGAACTAAAAGGTGGGATCGTGCTTCAATTACCTACCAAGCAATTGAAGCCATCACAACGTTGTCCAAAATGTGGTAAAGTTCATAAAGAATGGGCTGATATTTCCAATCGTTACCACGTTTGTGATGAGTGCGGGTTTTAATTTCCACGAGACAAAACCAGCACAATGGTAATGTACAACGCAGCATTAGGAAAACAGCCGGGGTACGGGAATGACCTCGATAAACGTGGATTTTATAGCTCTACTTCAAAGACCAGTAAGCATACTGGATCGATGAAGCAACTAGGGAAGATGAAGCGTCAAAAATCACGCTCTCAGGACGGGTCTGCTGAAACCCCGTCCCTCTACAGGGCGGGGTAGTTCATCCAACGTACTGTGATTAGTTTGACACCGATTGAATCGGGCAATTAGTTAGAGATCAAGGCGTTGCCCAATTCTGGAAGACTCAAGGGTAATTGGTATAGAAAAGGGAACAGGGAACAGGGAGTAGGGAGTAGGGAACGATGAACAAAAATTATCACAATTAATTTAGGTACCCTATAACTGGCTCAAGTATAAGCTGTTGTGCATTTAAACTTTATATTAGTCAAATCACATCAAAAAGATAGATCCCAGTCCCCTTTTGCCAATAGCCATGCATGCTTTTTGCCTTCCTAAAAAGCATTTTAACCGTTTAGCTTACTTGAATATGATTCCGATATTCAGCAACGGCGAAGCGACCCGGTCAATTACCTTACATTGCCCTTTAATTATTCGTGAATCGACTCTCTCAACCACAACCAACAGATAGTGATCAATCTCGATGGCATGGCAGCCTTGAATTACGCTTTGCCTTAGCCCATGGAAAAACTCAACCTATTCACACCTACGCCAGAGCTCCCTTGAAGGTACAGCGACCGTTTTATCCAGAAGGGCTAGGGGTTTGTCACAGTGTGGTACTTCATACCGCTGGAGGAATGGTAGCAGGGGACAGGTTGTCTCAAGATATCCACCTTGAATCGGGTACTCATGCTTTAATCACCACTGCTGCTGCTAGTAAAGCTTATGGTAGGGGCAGTTCTAGCGCTAGTATAATAAACTATAGCGCTAGTTTAAACCAACCAGAAGTTAAAGAAAATTTATCTAGCGCTAGTTTACAAAAGCCAGAAGCTAGACAAATCAGATCTAGCGCTAATCAAAAAAACTATAGCGCTAAGCTAAAAACCCCAGAAACTAGACAAATCATCCGGCTCCAAGTAGAGACTGGTGCTTGTTTAGAATGGTTGCCCCAGGAAACGATTGTATTCAATGGTGCAGTTTACCGGCAGGATTTGCGGGTAGAATTAGCGCCGGGAGCCAGTTGGTTAGGCTGGGAAATTACTCGATTTGGACGGAGTGCCAGAGGAGAAAGGTTTGTGGAGGGAAATTGGCGATCGCATACGGAAGTTTGGCAGCAAGGACATCCAACCTGGATTGACCGACAATGGTTACCAGCTAGCGAAGCCACCTTCTCTAGTCCTTATGGTTTAGCGGGACAACCAGTGGTAGGAACATTAGCTTTGGTAGGGGAACCGGTATCATCTGAGATTCTCGAACAAGCCAGGGAACTTTGGAGTGCTAGGGAGTATGTGGGGGAAGCTGGCGTAACTCAGCTGATGTCAGGATTATTATGCCGCTATCGTGGTGCTTCGACTGAGGAGGTGAGACACTGGTTTATAGAGGTTTGGCAACTGTTGCGTGTTAATCTATTCGGGCGTCCTATGATTAAGCCACGAGTTTGGCTATTGTAATGTCAAAATTGTTACTAACCAAAATTGCTACTAACCAAAATTGCTGCTAACCACACGATAAAACAATGCAACTGACACCCCAAGAAAAGGATAAACTACTAATTTTTACTGCTGCCTTATTGGCAGAACGGCGCAAGGAAAAGGGGTTGAAGCTAAATTACCCAGAAGCCGTTGCCTACATTTCTGCGGAAATTTTGGAAGGTGCTAGGGAAGGACGTCCAGTAGCTGATTTAATGAGTTACGGCACCACGCTGCTGACCCGGGATGATGTCATGGAAGGAGTTCCCGAAATGGTGAATGAAGTCCAGGTAGAAGCAACCTTCCCCGATGGGACTAAACTGGTTACTGTACATGACCCAATTCGTTAGTCCCACAAAAAGCTTGATAAATAACTCTTTAACTCATCTTAAATCATCAGAAGATTCACCGGAGTTGACGGAGTTCTTCTGTGAGATGGATAAGTTGGTTTCTCAGGTCATTTATTTGCTCACTACTCAGTTGTGCAGTTCCTTGATGATCTACGATGTTATTTAGGCTATTCAGACAGTCATTAATCGTATAAAGACAGTTATCAACAACCTGGATTCGTTTCGTCAAGATTTCTTTGAACTTAGGCTCAGTTGATTCAAGAATAGTATTGTTGTTGGGTTGAGATTCATTCAGTTGGAACTTGAAAATGTTCCATAATTGAACTAGTGAAGGGAGTCCCATAAGCACCAAACAATGGTAAAAAAACTTTAAAAAAAGCAAACACCAGACAGGAAAAATAAAAAAGTAGGGAGAGTAGTCATGACTATAGTCATAACTAATTTAATAATGCTATAATTTGCGAAAATAGTTGCCAAAATAAATTTCTGAATAACTGGCTGCTGAACAAGCAAAATTTTTCCATAAGTAGGATAAAATTTCTGGCCATTAGTATAGCTTTAAAAGCCATGTAAGATGTCAGAGTTGACCAAAAAGGAATCATTAACTGTAGAAATAGAACCATCAACGAGTTAATAAGTAAGAATTAAATAACACCTATATCGATTATTCAGAACAGACTAGAGAAGTCAGGATTAATTGATTAAAGACTGTGTAAAGAAAAGAGAAACTAGATAAAAAAATATGGTAATGGTAATCGGGAATAAGCAATAAGTAGTAGGGAATAAGCAATACAGCGGTTTGCAATTCAATTAGGTACAAAGTTCTGGGTTTTTAGGGATCCCCCCTAACCCCCCTTAGTAAGG
>NZ_JAAHHZ010000351.1:0-4900 GCF_010672005.1 Moorena sp. SIO4A5
GCTCAGTGAAAAACAAGGATTTGCGGAGTATCGGTGCCAGCTATTGGGTACTTATTTTGTTTATTAGCTACCAAACCTATTACTATCCCTTGGATGTAGATCCAGTGGCAGTCTATTATTGGTTGATGACTGGTGTTATCCTCAAGTTGCCCGAAATAAATCGCCAAGAACAAGAGGAACTAGAGAAACTAGAGGCAGAACAGACAAACGATCCTAAACGTAAACAGAAACGAGGTATCAAGACATCGAAAAAGGGAAAAGGGAAACGGCAAAAGGGAAAAGGCAAAAGGCAAACGGTTTTTTCTACAGGTCTGCACGGATAACTGTTCCGTGTACTAAGCTAGTATTGGTTTTACCTCTTAGCTTGAGAATTCTCGAACTTTCCATAAAACCACGGATGTCCAAAGATAGCATGTTAGTTAAACTGTTATCGATTGTCGGCATTATCAGCAGTTAAATGCTTAAGGACAAAGTACTCACAACAACGACAATGATTTCTGTAATTATCCCTACTTACGGACGGGAAGACCCTTTGCGGGATACCCTAGAAGATGTCCTGAAGCAAGACTACCCTGCTTTTGAAGTACTGGTTGTCGATCAAACTCGAAACCACAAACCAGAGATTCAATCCTATTTAGAGCAGCTGGCTAATGCTGGTAAGATTCGCTGGTTCCGGGTTGATTGGGCGAGTTTACCTGGGGCAAGAAATTATGGGGTAAGGCGGGCATCCGGGGACATTATTGTGTTTATCGATGATGATATCAAGATGCCACCGGGGTATTTAACTGCTCATGCTCGTAACTATGAACAATCCCCAGAGATTGGGGCAGTAGCAGGACGAGTATTTGACCGGATGAAGCTAGCGGAGAAAGGAGCAGCAGCAGATTCCCCCACTCCCTCTTACACTATTGAGGACTTGCCTAAGGAGGCCATGGACCCTGGGATTGCATGGTATTACATAGACTTAGTCCATACCGTTAAGCCTCAACGGGTGATCTCAGCCCGAGGCTGCAATATGTCTTTCCGCCGGGAGATTTTTACTAAATACGGGCTGCACTTTGATGAACAGTTCCGGGGGAGTGCGGTTCGTGAGGAGTCGGATTTTTGTTTGCGATTTCGCCGTACTGGTTATCAAATTTGGTATGACCCAGATGCTTATTTAGTCCATTTAGGGGAAGAAACTGGGGGGTGTCATGATATTAGTACGCGATCGCTTGAGTATCAGTTGACCTTTTATCACAACCATTTCTTGATGGGGATGAAAAATCTTACCCTTAGTGAACAGCTACGGCTGTTTGGTCGTCTATTTGATTGCCACGTCTTAGGAAATCCTCCTTGTAATAAAAGTGGTTCCCCGATCAAAATTATTAGCCGTGCTGGTTTCTACATGTTGGGTTTTTTAAAAGCACTTGGTACACGCATCAAATCTATCTGGGATGATGGTCAAATTTATACTCGGCTAGACCCTTAGAAGGTTGAAGGTTAAAAGGTTGAAGGTTAAAAGGTTGAAGGTTATAGGATTATACGGTTGAAGGTTAGACGGTTGAATCCAGTTTTTAAAACTTAAAACTACGATTAAATAAACCTAATCAGCTCTTGCCTTTTTAATGAAAAGCTTTAAAATTTAGGAGTCATACGTCAGGATATTAAATTCCTAATAATTTCAAGTGAATGGTGTTGTAATAACCAAAATTATTATAAGTATATTTGAAGCCAAAAACTAACTAAAAATACCTATTTTTTCCAGGGTTACCATTCCCTATTTACTAGTATTAAGTAGTTTGGTAATGCTTCCATAGCTAAGTTTAACTGAGATCTCGCACCATTGTGAGTAATCCTACATCAACCAAGCTGATTGATACTACGGGAACGCCAAGGGCGAACAACCTGCAACCTTCAACCTTCAACATCCAACCTTCAACATCCAACCTTCAACATCCAACCTTCAACATCCAACATCCAACCTCCAACCTTGGCCAAAGGCCACGCTACGCGAACAACCTTGGCCAAAGGCCACGCTACGCGAACAACCTTGGCCAAAGGCCACGCTACGCGAACAACCTTGGCCAAAGGCCACGCTACGCGAACAACCTTGGCCTTTCGGTCACGCTACGCGAACAACCTTGGCCAAAGGCCACGCTACGCGAACAACCTTGGCCAAAGGCCACGCTACGCGAACAACCTTGGCCAAAGGCCACGCTACGCGAACAACCTGCCACCATTAACTGTCAAAAAATTACCTATGAAAATATTAGTTGCTAGCCACTCCTATATTGTTGACCTTAACTGCGAGAAGTTACGAACACTCGCTCACTTAGAACCTAACATTGAGGTAACTGTGGTGGTTCCCCGGCGCTGGCGTCCTGGTGGTGTCCAAAATCGCATCATTGAAACCCAACCCCGTGAGGAAGGTTCATTTCGGGTGGTACCAGTGTCTAACTTTAGTGAAAATAATCAGGGGCTGCTGACCTTTGGCCTAGATATTGTCCCTTTATTGAAACAGTTTCGCCCCGACATTATTCAAGTGGAACAGGGAGCTAAGGCATTAGGTTATGCTCAATTTATTACCCTAAATAAGCTATTGGGACTGAAGGCAAAAAACCTATTTTTAACTTTTTGGAATCTGCCCTACGAGGTAAAATTTCCGGTGTCTGTGTTGGAAGGGTATAACCTGCGCCATACCGATGGACTGATTTGTGGGAATCAGGATGGGGTAGAAATCCTGCGACAACATGGTTATAACGGACCAGCTAAAGTAATGCCCCAATTGGGTGTAGATGAAAGCTTGTTTCGTCCCCAAGCTCAGCCAGATTTAAAACAGCAGTTGGGAATTCAACCCGATGACTTTGTGGTGGGATTTGTGGGACGGTTTGTAGAGGAGAAGGGATTACTGACTTTAGGTAAAGCCCTAGCTGGGTTATCTGGGATGCAGTGGAAGTTGCTGCTACTAGGGCGTGGTCCCCTCAAGCCGATATTGATGGAAAAGGCGGCAGAATGGGGAATTAAAGACCAACTGATTTGGATTGAGAGTGTTCCCCATGATGAGGTACCTCGTTATATTAATGTGATGAATACTCTGGTGCTACCATCAGAGACTAATTATAAGTTTAAAACCTTAACTAGTGTAGGTTGGAAGGAACAGTTTGGTCATGTGCTGATTGAGGCTATGGCATCTAAAGTGCCAGTAATTGGTTCGGATTCTGGAGAAATTCCCTATGTGATTGGGGATGCTGGGTTGGTGTTTCCTGAAAAAGATGAGTCCGAGTTACGACATTGTTTACAGCAGCTAATCAAGCAACCAGAATTGGCTGAGAAATTAGGAGATTTGGGTTATGTACGAGCAATGGAGCAGTATACCAATAAGGCGTTAGCTAAACAGCTTTTGGATTTTTATCAGGAATTAATGCAGAATTAAGAATTAAGAATTAAGAATTAAGAATTTAGAATTAAGAATTAAGAATTTAGAATTTAGAATTTAGAATTTAGAATTCACAATTTTAGAATGTAGAACTTAGAATTTGTAATTCTGCATTCTTCATTCTGCATTCTGCATTCTGCATTCTACATTCTTCATTCTTCATTCTTCGCTACCACCTCTATGGACTGTTTTCACCCATTTCAACCGTTTAGGACGCACAGACATCCGAGCGGTAGTAGCGGCCATCACTAGCATCCAGTGCAATAGATAAAGGTTTCCCCTCAAGGTCTGCAACAGAGGAACCAACAGGTTAGAAACACGTAATCGTCGATTTTGATTGGTGCGGCGCAGCCCGACAAACATGCTAATCACTGATACGGTGACAGTTAGACCAGTAATGGGACTAAAAATAGGTAGACGGTTACGGGCAATAGCCATCAAACAGTCTGGTACAGCAGCAGTGGGCAAAAAGTACTGGAGGATCAAGTAGGTAAATAAATCTATAGTTTTCCGCAAACCTAGGCGGTTACTTACAATTAAACGCCAGTAATCGAGATAGCGCTGGTACCCTCCTTCTGCCCAACGGTTCCGTTGATGCCAGAGTGCGATCGCACTGGTGACTCCTTCTTCTTCTACTGGCGGGTAATTGAGAAAGCCAATATCCCACTGATCGAGGTGTAGGCGAATGGTTAAATCTAAGTCGTCGGTGATAGTTTCTTCATTCCAGGCACCGCAACGCTGTAGTGCGGAACGTCGGACAAACTGACCATTGCCCCGCAATTCAGCAATCCCACCCACTGCTATACGTTGCTGTTGGAAATAGCTGTCTAGAGCCATTTCTGCCATTTGCCCTCGTGTCCAGAAATTCAGTGCTGCATTTGCGATCGCTTTTCTGACCTGCACTGCTCCCACTCGCGGGTTATTAAATAAGGGCAACACCCGCTGCAGCATATCTTTGGGAACTTTAGCATCTGCATCAAATACTGCTACAATCTCGCCTTTCGTTAAACCCAGTACCTGATTGAGTGCTCCTGATTTCCCTCCCCCGGCATTAGCACTCCGGTGCAGTACCTTCAACTGGTCGTATGTTGCTGCTAACTTATCTAATATTTCTGGTGTTTGGTCAGTACTGTGATCGTCAATTACCCACAGTTCATACTGATTTTCGGGGTAGTCTAATTGACACAGAGACTGAACTAAATTACTGATGACACTTTCTTCATTTTTTGCTGCTACTAGCAGAGACACAAAGGGAAAATCGTCTTTTTCTTCATCTAAAGAGGGTTGAGGGGTTTTTAACGGTTGAGCCAGCAAGAACCGTAGGCAATGAATTCCTAATATCGTTGTTAAGCCCAAGCTCACCCAGATCCCCCAAGACACCAAATGCAGTGCTATTGTCATGCACCACACTATGGTTAAAACTAAAGCTGCTTTGCGAGATCGGAAGAGCGTCGTGTCTGCCTCCACCCGGGCAAGATCAGG
>NZ_JAAHHZ010000352.1:0-4882 GCF_010672005.1 Moorena sp. SIO4A5
TACAACCAAACCGGTTGACAGGTAAGAGCAATGGGTTTTTTTGATTCGGAAATTGTCCAAAAAGAGGCAAAACAGCTGTTTGAAGATTACCAAGACCTGATTAAATTGGGCAACGACTATGGCAAGTTTGACCGTGAAGGCAAAAAGATTTTCATCGATCAGATGGAACAGATGATGGAGCGCTATCGGATTTTTATGAAGCGCTTCGAATTATCTGATGACTTCATGGCTCAGATGACCATAGAGCAGCTCAATACTCAGTTAGGTCAGTTTGGGATCACCCCTCAGCAGATGTTTGACCAGATGAACATGACATTGGAGCGGATGAAGTCAGACGTAGAGAAACAATCGTAGTACGTTAGCCTTTGGTGGGGGTGGGGATAGATGGACATCTCCCAAGACAGCTGAGGGCTGAGAGTGCGTCAGTAGGGAGCCGCCAATCATGACGGCTGATATCCCTATTTTATCTAGAATTTATCTGGATCGAGGACGCTTAAATTTTGTGGGTCGAGGGAAGTATCTCACTGGCTCGTTCCGCAAAGCGTAAGCCATAAACCTCCGCCAGATCGGTGCGGCATAGCCACCACCTGTTACCCCTCGCCCAAGGGGTCGGTTGTTGTCTCGACCAATCCAAACTGCCGTAGCCATCTGGGGTACATATCCCACAAACCACACATCTCGCTCTGAAGAGGTTGTTCCCGTTTTACCTGCCGCCTGACGCCCGATGTGGGCAGATTTTCCGGTACCTCCGTTAATTACACCGGTTAGGGTATGGTTAAGGGAAGCAACCGCCCATTGATCTAGCACCAGCTTAGGCTTAGGGGTATTATCTAGCAGCACATTGCCTTTACTATCGGTCACTCGGACAATTAAAGTAGTGTCAGAGTGCCAGCCATTATTGGCAAAGGTAGCATAGGCTCCTGCCATTTCCAATGGTGTTACCCCAACTGACCCTAGGGGTAAGGATAACACTGGTTGCATGGGACTCTTAATCCCAAGGGTCTTAACCACATCAACGACTTTATCCAGTCCCACTCTCCTGCCAATCTTTACCGCTGGCACATTGCTCGATTGAACAATTGCGGTGCGAATGCTCATGGCACCAGAGTAGCCACCACCATAGTTTTTGGGTCTGTAATAGCCTCTACCATCTCGATAGCGCACGGGGGTATCGTAAACAGTGGAACCGGGGGCATATTTACCTGTGGCAAAGGCAGTATAGTAAACAAATGGCTTAAAGGATGACCCAGGCTGACGTCGAGCTTGAGTAGCACGGTTGAACTTGCTCTTTTCATAGCTGTACCCCCCGACTATCGCTTTCACAAAATGGGTACGGGGATCAACGGCGGCTAATGCCACTTGATTATCGTAAAGTCCACGGCGACGTAGGGTGTAATGAGCACGATTAATGATCTTTTCTGCCTGCTTTTGGAAGTAGTAGTCAACCGTGGTCTGAACTCGCATTCCGCCCTTGGTGACCGCCTCCTGACCAAATCGCTCTTTTAACTCCACGACAGCAGCTTCTGTGACGAAAGGTAATTTACTGGTCGTCCAGGAGGTACTTTTGCCAATTAACAGGGGCTGTTCCTTAGCTTCTTTTTCTTGGGCTGCTGTAATCCATCCCAAATCCCGCATCCGCCTTAAGACCACGGCTTGTCGCTCTTTAGCTTTAGAGTAGTTGCTGAAGGGACTGTATTCTTCTGGGGACTGAATTAGCCCTGCCAACATCGCTGACTCGGCTAAGGATAGCTCAGAGGCTGGCTTAACAAAGTAGCTCCGGGCAGCTGTTTCAATGCCATAGTTATTGTGACCCCAATAGATTTGATTAAGGTACAATTCCATAATCTCGTCTTTAGAGAAGATTTGCTCAACTCGGATAGCGAGTACAGCTTCAGTGATTTTGCGGCTAAAGGTGCGTTGCCGAGACAGAAACAGGTTTTTCACCAACTGCATGGTGATCGTAGAACCCCCTTCCACTACTGTCCCTTGTCTCCAGTTGACTAAGAAAGCACGACCAACGCTATTGGGGTTAACCCCATAGTGCATGTAGAAGCGACTGTCTTCTATAGCTAGTACAGCCCGCTTGAGTTGAGGGTTGATTTGGCCGAATTCGACCACTTCCCGATTTGCTTCCCCATGAAGGCTAACTAGGGGTCTACCCTTGACATCGTAAATGTAGGTTGTTTCTGTTGGTGTGTAGTTCCGGAGCATGCGCACATCTGGCAGGTTACGGAAGCTAGTCGCTAAGCCCACAAGTCCACCAGCTACAATCGAGCTAGCTAACATGGTAACCCCGAGGATAGTCCCTCCAGTTACCTGAGCCACCCCTTGCACAAACTGCAATACTTGTGAAGGCTTTCTTTTCCGATTTTTCCGATCTTGTGGTTGTGGAATAGTGCTAGATGACACGGTGATTTCATTTCCTTACTAAAGAACAGACATGTAAGCTAGGGGCTGTGCTTGGGGTGTTTTTTTTAATTTCTCTAAGAGGTTGTCTGAGAAGTCCCATTTGCTACATCCAAGCCCCCGTTGGTCCCCCAATTTTGGGGGACTTGTAGAAGCAAATGGACTCTTGTTCCCCCCAAAGTTGGGGGGCTAGGGGGGCAAAATTCAGTATCAAAAAACTTTTCAGATATCCTCTAAGTACCTTTCTATAAGACAATTCCAAGGATAGGTGGGCAGAGCAGGATGACTTACAAGTCTTGAGCATCGAATTTCTTAATAATGCCAGGAGGTTATGGATAAGTGTCAAGCCCTATAAGTAAGCTTCAACTTCAGCTTCAACTACTGTAGCGATAAATAATTTTTGAATTAGGGTTAATTCCAGCCAATTCATACCATTTTGTCTTCTACGACGGTCATTTCCCGTCTTGATGCAGTCCCTGTGGCAGATGCATCCACCGATTGAACCCTCGAGAAGCTTAAGGGTGGGGGATTTAATCGCTATGTTACAAGCGATGCAGCGCGGTCTTGGGGGTTTCCCCCACTCGCTATTGCATCAAGAAGAGTGGGCTTAATGGGCATGTCGTAAGGGTTGTCAACGGCCTTTTGTATAATAGTTAGCGGCATTTAGACATGGTGCATGGCAAGTGTCGGTCTAGCTGCTTAGAATTTGTAAACGATCCTTAAAATAAATCTAACTAACCTACTTAATTCCCAACCATAGTCCCAACCGATGTCAAATTTTGAAATCCCCCTTTCTAACGAGCTAGCTTGGCTAGACAGAGGTACCAGTGAAATTTTTCCCCTACAATCGGATTCTCAGGATCCGAGTGAAAATCTAGCTATTCGGCTCAAGCAAGCTGAGCGTCCCTTACGGGTCAAGTTAGGTATAGACCCAACCGGTGCCGATCTCCACTTAGGTCATAGTATCCCAGTCAGAAAGTTACGGGCATTCCAAGATGCTGGTCATACCGCTGTCTTAATTATTGGTGACTTTACCGCTAGAATAGGTGACCCTACTGGGAAGTCTGAGGTGCGTCGCCAGTTGACACCAGCTCAGGTCAAGGAAAATGCTGAAACTTATCTGTCACAGGTGCGCCCTATTCTAGATTTTGACACCCCAGGACGGCTAGAAATTCGCTATAACTCTGAGTGGCTTAACCAGTTGGATTTGTCTGAGATTATTGAGTTGTTAGCCACTATGACCGTAGGGCAAATGCTGGCTAAGGAAGGGTTTGCTGAACGCTATCAACAACAAAATCCTATTTTCCTCCATGAGTTTCTCTACCCATTGATGCAGGGCTATGATTCTGTGGCAGTCAAGGCTGATGTGGAGTTAGGGGGAACTGACCAAAAGTTTAATATTGCCTTGGGACGGGATTTACAACGGCATTTTGGGCAATCTCCCCAGTTCGGCTTACTGCTGCCAATTTTGATTGGGACGGATGGGATACAGAAAATGTCTAAGTCTTTGGGGAATTATGTTGGCTTGTCAGATGATCCCCTGACTATGTACTCAAAGCTGGAGGGGACACCAGATCATCTATTGAAGCAATATTTTGAGCTGTTGACTAATGTGCCATTGGACCAGCTTCCAGAAAAGCCACGGGAGCAGCAAAAACAATTGGCTCTGACTATTGTGACCCAATATCATGGTGAAGCAGCAGCAAAAGAAGCTCAGCAGGCAGCACTAAACTTAGTAAAGGGTAGCACTACTGGTACGGGGGATTCTGTCCCAGAATTTTCATTGTCTTCTGTGGAGTTTCCCGCTAAGTTGTTCTATATCCTTAAAGAATCAGGTTTGTGCCAAAGTAGTGGCGAAGGCAGGCGACAGATTCAAGGGGGAGGTGTTAAGTTGGATGGCGATCGCATTTCAGCGGTTGACCAGACCTTTGATTCCCCTGATCAATTGCTGGGAAAGGTTTTGCAGGTGGGGAAAAAGAAGTTTGCCCGTTTAGTTAGTTGAAGGTATCACTGGAGGTTAGGAGGTTGAAGGTTAGGAGGTTAGGAGGTTAGAAGGTTAGAAGGTTAGAAGGTTAGAAGGTTAGTAGGTTGAACGCGATCGCGTGGCCGAAAGGCCAGGGTTAGAAGGTTAGAAGGTTAGTAGGTTAGAAGGTTAGGAGGTTAGGAGGTTGATGGTTGAAGATCGGATTATTGTTCCTTTGGATGTGCCGAGCCTGGAAGATGCGATCGCATTAGTGGAACAGTTGCCTGAGGTTAGCTTTTGGAAAGTAGGTCTGGAACTGTTTGTGAGCACTGGTTCTGAGATTATTCATGCTCTCAAACATCGGCAAAAGCGGATATTTCTGGATCTTAAATTTCACGATATCCCCAATACGGTAGCTGGAGCAACAAGGGTTGCAGCCGCCTATGGTGTGGACTTAATCACCATTCATGCCGTTGCTGGTCGCAATGCTCTTAAACGAGCGGCTGAAGCGGC
>NZ_JAAHHZ010000353.1:0-4859 GCF_010672005.1 Moorena sp. SIO4A5
CATCGACTCGACAAATATTGCGCTGAATCGCTTGTTCAATGGGAATATATGCCTGAGTGGGTGACTGAATGACTTGATTAATTATTTTTTTTAAGGTTCGGTCTTCCTTCTTGAGTTTAGCAAATTGCACTGGAGGCATCAGGCTTAGGGTAGCATTAATCTGGGTATCGAGATCAACGATTAATACTCGCATGCCATAATCTTTGGCAAGACAGGTAGCAAGGTTGACGGTGGTGGTAGTCTTGCCAACACCGCCTTTCATATTGACTATAGAAATGGTGTATCCCAGTTTTGACAAAAAGAAAGAGGTAAAATAACGTGAAGGTCATTGCAGTATACCATAACAAAGGCGGCGTCGGAAAAACCACGACGGTGGTTAACCTAGGGGCCGCTATCCGAAAAAACCGCAAAAAAGTGCTTGTGATCGATCTTGATAGCCAAGCGAATGCTACCTTTGCTACCGGACTGGTTAAATTTCATGACGAAGCATTTGATGATATCAAAGATTGTAATATTCTCCATGTTTTGCAATCTGAGGAATTCTTCTCAATCTCGGAAGTAGCTAGAAAATCTGAATTCAGCAATCCAGAAATTGATGTGGTTCCTGCCCACATCGATCTCATGAAATATGAGCTTGATATGAATCAGCTTGATTTTAGCTTCCTAATGCTGATGGATAAACTAGAGGATGTTAAAACTTACTATGATGTGGTAATTATTGATACTCCGCCCTCTTGGAATTTATATGCCAGAATTGCTTTAATCACTGCTGACTATTTAATCATCCCTTCAGACCTCAAGCCTTTTTCTAATCAAGGCTTACTGAATGTAAAAGATTTCATCAGAGCTATTAATGGCTATCGAAAACAAATCAACATTAAACCGCCACTTGAAGTCTTGGGAGTGCTGCCTTCTAAAATAGCAACCAATAACATGTTCATACAACATACCTTGCCAAAAAGGATACAAGCAATTTCCGATCGATATGGCTTTGATGTGATGAAGAGTGTTATTTTCGATCGAGATGATTTGGCAAAGTGTGCTGAACAAGTTGAAAAAGTAGACAATCAAGATATACCGTCTCCTGTGTCTGTTTTGGATTATAAGCCCTATTCTATGGCTTCAGAAGAATTTAGGTCTCTTGCCCAAGAAGTTTTGGAAAAAATAGGCATGTAAACTATAGGGTTTGTATTTGATAGGTGAACATAGGATTGATGGTAAATCGGGAATCGGGAATCGGGAATCGGGAATCGGGAATCGAATCGGTAGGGAGTAGGGAGCAGGGAAGAGGTAAGAGGGAATAGGGAACAGTAGTTAAGATATCCAAGGAGTTTTTACTGTTATGATAAATTAAGATTATTTTTCGTGATAGCATTATAAATACTATATAAAAATCGGTGTAGTAATTGTGATAATTATTGTCCCCGACTCCCGACTCCCGACTCCCGACTCCCGATTCCCGATTCCCGACTCCCTATTCCCTATTCCCTATTCCCTATTCCCTGTTCCCTATTCCCTGTTCCCTTCATATAATGATACTGACAGAACGCCTAATTATTTTCAGCCGCTATCCAGAGCCCGGAAAGACTAAAACCCGGATGATACCAGCTCTAGGAGCGGATGGTGCGGCCAACCTTCAACGTCGGATGACGGAACATACTGTTGCCCAGGTCAAGGAATTAATAACTGGTCGCCCTGTGTCTGTAGAAATCCATTTTGCTGGTGGTAATCAACAGCTAATGGAGGATTGGTTAGGCTCGAATCTGGTCTATAAACCTCAGAGTGATGGGGATTTGGGCAAGCGAATCACTTCGGCATTTCAGTTATCCTTTGCGGAAAGCATGACCAAAGTTGTGATCATTGGTATTGATTGCCCCGATTTGAATAGTTCGGTGATGAATCAGGCATTTGAGGCTTTAGACAATCATGATTTAGTACTTGGACCAGCCAAGGATGGCGGCTACTATCTGATTGGTCTAGGTCGATTGATTCCAGATTTATTTGTGGGAGTCAGTTGGGGAACATCTGAGGTTTTGCAGCAAACGGTGGATATTGCTAAGAGTCTTAACCTAACTATGGCAATGCTTTCCCAGCTTACTGATGTTGACCGCCCAGAGGATTTATGGGCAGTATCAAATTTGATGGGAGTAGGGAATCGGGAGTAGGGAGTTGGGAATCGGGAATCGGGAATCGGGAATCGGGAATCGGGAGTTGGGAATCGGGAATCGGGAATCGGGAATCGGGAATCGGGAATCGGGAATCGGGAATCGGGAGTTGGGAAAAAATCCTGTTTATATGAGATTTTACACCAGTATTAAGTGATAACAATCAATTTCAGTACTGAAAGCGACAAATATCATCACTGTTCCCTGTTCCCTGTTCCCTGTTCCCTTTTTATTTCAATCAATTTCAGTACTGAAAGCGACAAATATCATCACTGTTCCCTGTTCCCTGTTCCCTGTTCCCTTTTACCTTAAATCCTATATTCACAACCCAAATACAAACGCGCTTAGCTAATAGCTTACGTTCTGGAACTCTTAGCACTTTCTAGTTTTTCTGAAAAGATTGTAATCAGCTCCATCATGTCTTTGACTAATTCTTGTTCAACGCTGATGTCTTCTGATGACTTGTTGATAATTATTACTTCTGTATTGAATTCTTCACACATAGCAAAGACTAATTCAGCGCTAACTCTAAGCAGCCTATCTTTGTGAGTAATGACAACTCTGCCAACATTCCCCTGCATGATGCGCTTGAGCAGTTTCTGTAAGCCTTTATTTTGGGAATTGATTCCGGAAGCTGAATCCTGGATTGTCTCATACTGCCAACCATTAGCAGTACTAAAAGACTCTAAAATCTTGATTTGCTTGACTAAATCTTCTTTTTGGTCTTGACTTGAAATACGGGCATAGTTAATGGTTATCCGATCATCGATCTGACCGACATTCCGTGGTGTAATGTGTTTGATATCGGCTACATAAAATCGCCGATGGCCACTGGGAGAACGTTGTGACCTAATTTTTCCTGCATCTGCCCACCTCCTTAAGGTTTTAACTGAGACCCCTAGCTCACTGGCTGCTTCTCCAATACTAATGGTTAACCCTGACATGTTGGATTTCTCACCTTATTTGAATTGAGTTTAATCAGCTATCAGCAGTCAGCCGTCAGCTATCAGCCGTCAGCTATCAGCTTAAGCGCTACGCGCACGCGTGCGCGTTCAGCTATCAGCCGTCAGCTTATGGGTTATTATCAGCTATTAGTTATCAGTTATTATCAGCTATCAGCTTATGGGTTATCACAGCGTCGAAGCCTGCAGGGTTATTCACAGGCTAGAAGCCTGTGAATAACCCTGCAGATGGTGCTTTTCAATAAAATAAGCTGACCACTGACGGCTGACCACTGACCACTGACCACTGACCACTGACCACTGACCACTGACCACTGACCACTGACCGCTGAATGCTGTTTACCTTTTATTATATCGCTATTACGTAATAAATGTCTAGATATGGATAGAAATTAATAAAAAAATGGTTATTCCCTAGTCAGGGATGCTAATTTGTCAGAAACAATGCCTAAACGTCTTGCGTGATAGTAAAAATTTCAATTATCATCCCGGTTCTGAATGAGGCTAGTCACATAGCTGATACTTTGGCTACGGTTAGGGAAGCGTCTAATGTGGAAGTGATTGTGGTAGATGGGGGCAGTTACGATGAAACCGTTGCGATCGCACAATCACTGGGTGCTAAGATTATAGCTGCTGGTACCGGTCGCGCTAGTCAAATGAATGCTGGCGCTGCGGTGGCTACGGGAGATATTCTGCTGTTTCTCCACGCTGATACCCGTTTACCAACAGGATTTGATACCTTAGTTCGCCAAGGGTTACAAGACTATGACACCGTGGCTGGTGCCTTTGAATTAGCTATTGATGCTAACCTGTGGGGGGTAAGGCTGATTGAGCGGATGGTGAATTTGCGATCGCGTTTTTGCTCCCTGCCTTACGGTGATCAAGCCATCTTTATCAAAACTAAGGTGTTTACAGACCTTGGTGGTTTTCTGAATCTACCGATTATGGAAGATTTTGACTTAATGCGACGCCTCCGCCACCTAGGTAAAATAACTATCCTTAATCAACCTGTGCTAACATCAGGACGCCGCTGGCAGACCTTAGGGGTTGTGAAAACGACATTAATTAACCAAATGGTGATCGTTGCCTATCATTTGGGGGTTTCTCCTCACCGGATTGTGGGTTGGTATCGTCGAGCAAAAGGGTAAAGAATCGGGAATCGGGAATCGGGAATCGGGAATCGGGAATCGGGAGTGGGGAATCGGGAGTCGGGAGTCGGGAATCGGGAGTCGGGAATCGGGAGTCGGGAATCGGGAATCGGGAGTGGGGAATCGGGAATCGGGAATCGATGTGTGACTATTTATCAAAAAATAGTGGGAACGCTTAGTATACAAAAGCTAATGAATTTATAAATGGCAAATGTTTTCGGAGACTGACAACCATAATGGGGAATCGGGAATCGGGAATCGGGAATCGGTATATTTTTCGGGTGGTGGATGTTGTATTTGTGATTTTCAAAAAATAGTGGGTACGCTTAGTATACAAAAGCTAATAATTTTATAAATGGCAAATGTTTTTGGAGACTGACAACCATAGGGATAAGCGCGTTTCTATCATAGAGCTACTCCCGATTCCCGACTCCCGATTCCCGACTCCCGACTCCCGACTCCCGACTCCCGAACTCTAGTTTAAGCATGAGCAATTATAATCAAATTCAGTCTTATCGAGATTTGCGAGTTTGGCAAAAGGGAATGGATGTGGCCGAGAGTTGCTATGTGATCACCAGAGAATT
>NZ_JAAHHZ010000354.1:0-4858 GCF_010672005.1 Moorena sp. SIO4A5
TTCTCCACATCATTGAGAAGCACGCTCAGCAAGGAGTTGACTATCAAACCATCCACGCTGGCATCTTAATTGAACATCTGCCTTTGGTCAGAAACCGGCTAACCGGCATTGTTTCTCGTGGTGGTGGTATCCTAGCCAAGTGGATGCTCCATCACCACAAGCAAAATCCCCTCTATACCCACTTTGACGACATTATCGAGATTTTCAAGAAATATGATGTCTCCTTCAGCTTAGGAGATTCTCTGCGTCCTGGCTGCACCCATGATGCATCTGATCAAGCCCAGTTAGCAGAATTGAAAACATTGGGGCAGTTGACTCGTCGTGCTTGGGAACATGATGTACAGGTGATGGTAGAAGGACCTGGTCATGTGCCGATGGATCAAATTGAGTTCAATGTCAAAAAGCAGATGGAAGAGTGTTCAGAAGCACCTTTCTATGTCCTAGGACCACTAGTGACAGACATTGCGCCTGGATATGACCATATCACCTCTGCCATTGGAGCAGCTTTGGCTGGCTGGTACGGTACCGCCATGCTGTGCTATGTAACCCCGAAAGAACATTTGGGACTGCCCGATGCTGAGGATGTGCGCAATGGCTTGATTGCCTACAAAATTGCTGCTCATGCGGCGGATATTGCCAGGCATCGTCCAGGAGCACGGGACCGGGATGATCAACTCTCCATTGCTCGCTACAACTTCGACTGGAACCGCCAGTTTGAACTTTCCCTTGACCCCGAACGAGCTCGGGAATACCATGATGAAACCCTGCCAGCAGATATCTATAAGACAGCAGAGTTTTGTTCCATGTGTGGACCAAAGTTCTGCCCCATGCAAACTAAAGTTGATGCTGATGCCTTGACTGAACTAGAGAAGTTCTTGGCCAAAGAACCTGCCCATCAAAGCTAATTCAATTATCAATAAGCTAAACGTTTTAAAAACCCGGTTTCCTAGCAGAAGCCGGTTTTTTTTGACTTTTACTGCCACTTACCTATTAGAGCGCTACGGGCTGGGAATCGGGAATCGGGAATCGGGAATCGGGAATCGGGAATCGGGAATAGGAAATACCAAATAGGAAATAGGGAATACGCAATAAGGAATACGCAATTGGGAATAGGGAATAGGCAAGAAGCAATAGAAAAGCCAGGGTAAACGCATCTTATTTGATATAAATGGTAACAGAAAAAAAAATGATTAACTCAATTTTTTGTTAAATTCGAATAAATCCCATCCTAAAAGCAGTTTTTTTTGTTCAAAGTCAACAAATTTTCCGCTGACTTTAAACAAGAATCAAAGTCGGATTTCCGTACGAAACCAGAATGTAGAGTACTCTCAAATCGACCTTGGATAACACAGCCAATATAGCAGAAGTCAGAAGTCAGAAGTCAGAAGTCAGAAGTCAAACTCTTGCGCTTACTTAGGTTTGAGACTTTTGTCATGTCCTAACTGCCCTGGCGACTGCTATAATTGAGAATAAGTGGCGCTTATTGAGAATCAACCGGGTAATTCTAGATTTTTGATACTATTGTTTAATTTTTAACTGTTAATTTTGATACAAATTTAGATGCGTTTACCCTGGAATTATACCATAGGCAATCAACCCAAACCCCAAGCTGACAATAATGACAAAACCCAAGCTCCTGGTTTGGTTTTTTTCTACCCAGCTTCTCCTTGAGCAAAGGCTAGTTCCTAGAATCAGGATTAGTGCATTGAAAAGCCGACAGAGTGCCCAGGTAAATGGAAGTGACGCACTCCCACCGCTAAGCTGGCGCTATAGCGTGGGCTTCTTCATCCGTTCGCCAAAGGCTAGGCCATAGGCCAAAGACTGAGAAGCGATCGAGTGTCCGTGCCGTCCCTTAGGATAGACACGATTTGCTTCGTGGTACTATTGTCCATATCGCCAGATACGACTAGCTTCCCACTACGCCGTTTTATACTTGGGAAAACGCCCAGCCCAAGTCGTTTGAGGTTGATTGCGGCATTCACATCCCGGTCAACCAAAACCTTTTCAACCGGATCGTAATACTTTCTGATTGAGCAATCGGTAAATATAACTTCGTTCCGATAACTCAGAATCATTGATGAATACGCCGGTTTTTGTTTGATAACCACTGCTCCAGCTTTTGAGGCTATGTAGTCCAGTGTGGTTATAAATTCACCAAACGCCGCGTCTAACCAAGACTTGTTCAGCCCAGACTTAGCCGATTGGCCGTTAGGCAAATACGTCCCATCAGCGGCTTTGTTGGGTTTATTTCGTTTTGTCAGTCCCTTGATATTTAGCAACTCTAGGAAAAACACTTTCTTGCCGGTTTTCACCAGCAAGTGAGCCAGGTTGTAACGGTGATTCTGGCGCTGCCTAGCAATGCGTTGATGTATTCGAGATTCACGCAATGCTAGCTGGCGACGGGCTTTAGAACCTTTACGTTTCGATGATTTCTTAGCAGAGACGGCCTTGAGTTTTGGTAAAGACTTACGCAGCGGTTTAGCTGATTTGTATTTGGTATTTTCAGATGTGGCAATGTAGTCATCGCCCTCTAGCACTGCGTCAAGACCGATTGAGTTATCCCAAGTGGGGACAATCTGATCAGGCGTCAACTTAGGCACCGTAGGATCTGCTACGGTCAGGTTGATATACCAACCATCGGCTTTTTTAGTCAAGCTAACACGTTTGACAACGGCACCATCCGGCATTGGTCGGTGCATCCGAACCTTCACCATTCCGAGCTTGGGAAGCTTGATATAGAGCCAGTTTTTGCGGACAAGATAAATCCACCTTGGTTTGACCATTGCGAACACCATCGTCCGGTAGCTGGATTGGTTCTTAAACCGTGGCTTACCGCTACGCAAGCCATTGGAATCACCCGATATATAACGCTTGAAAGCATCGTCAGCCCGTTTGCAGACATCCTGCAAAACGGTTGAATCTAATCGGGTGAAGTCCAACAGCTCACCGCTATGAAACACCTTGATCAGATCTGTTTTGAGTCCAGGCAATTGTGACTGTTGACCGTATCTAGTCGGCTGATCTCTGAGCTCAGGTAACGGGCAAACTAACGGACAAGCGTTGACTTTGGTTCTATTGTTGTCCCACCAATCGAAACGATCTCCGAGCTGGCGGTTATACCAATAGCGACACACTCGAAGCCAATAATTAGCCTCAAGTTTTTGCTTAGTGTTTAAGTAAGCTCGATACTGAAGCGTTGATTTCATAGCGGCCGATCCGACCATTACTGCGGGGCTTAGTGTTATTATAGCACCAGCACAGGAATTAGTGTCAACCCATGCCTAAAGATGATATCCACCGTGCTAGAGGCGTTTCAAACTTGAAAGCTCCTCAACGTGTTAGTCCCAAAATACCGGCGTAAAGTCTTCACAGGGGTGATGCTAACCCGCGTAGAATCAATATTTTCAGAACTGATGTCTAAGTGGGAAGGTAGTTTGGTCGAGTTCAATGGTGAAGCGGATCACGTTCATTTATTGATCCAATACAATCCCCAGACTCAGCTGAGCAAACTAATCAATAATCTCAAGACCGTTTCCAGTCGATACCTACGGAAATAATTTCCCGATCAAGTGAATAAGTATTACTCGAAAAAAGTGTTCTGGACTGGCGGCTACTTCATTGCTAGTTGTGGAGGGGTTACCGTTGAACAACTCAAAGAATACGTTCAGAGTCAGGACAGACCTGACTGATGTTGGGTGATGGGGCATCGAACCCCATCACCCAACCTGGCTTTCATCCCACGCTAAGCTGTGGCTTAAGCGTGGGAATTCCCGCCGAGCTAGTTAAATTACGATTATCGGCGACAACATCAATTAAGCGGTCAGCAGCCAGAGTATGAAAGGCATTTATCACACCAGCAAAAAAAAGTGATACGCCGATGATAGGAACGATTGGGTCTTTGGTGATGCTGTAGTTCGTGAAGGCTAAGCAAACAGTAAAAAACGCTGTACAGACACCACTCCACTCCAGGAGTGTGTGTACAAAACTTCCGGAAAAGACCGAGTGCATGGCATCATTAACTTCATGGGGTTCCCATTCAGAGGCTGCCGAGAGGTCAAACAGTTCCTGATGGGTACTAAAATCAACCCCTAATTGATGCAGAATATAGGGTAAAATGCAGATAAAAATGACTGTCCAAACAAATGGTTTGGGCAACCTAGTTTTGCCGAAAAGCCTGGCTTTTATCATAGTTTTTATTCCATAGTTTTCATTCCCAATATGGCTTTCGGTTTGATGAGTGATCAAGATGAGGAAGGTCTTTAGGTAAGACTTGGCTAAATCATGCCACCAATAGGCAATACCAAGTACAGTTATAGTGCCAGAGTCTATTGACTCAGTGATGGAATACCCTAGAGCTGTTCATTATGGGTTAGAATCATTGAACAACATGGACTTCTGTGATGCCAGTTAGATATACCAGTTACATATAGAGTTCCCGACTAGTCCGACCCAAATAACGGCGTTGTAATTGTAGCGGGATGATTTATGGAGATCGGGAAGAGACGGGAAGTGGGGGAAGATACTGCAAGAATGGGAAGTAACCTGTGAGGCATATAATCTGAATTAGCACTATGAATTAGCACTATGAATTAGCACTATTAATGCTACAAATGATTTGATTTCTTTGATTGAATTGGTAAGGGGGCAGGGGTACTCAGGAGTAAGGGAAAGGACTTTGTAGTTTTTCTCCCTTACTCAAAAATCGACAATTTAAGTGCGCGACATCGTCAACAGGGCTATTTCATTCTCATGAAAGCAAATAAATGCTAGATTTACAGGTTAAACCAGTGTTTCATGAGTTCCCATGGGTTTGCCACCCCCACCTGCCCCTACAATCTTACTTCCAAGCCTTCCCCCA
>NZ_JAAHHZ010000355.1:0-4850 GCF_010672005.1 Moorena sp. SIO4A5
GACTGACTGATCACTGCGTCCTTGAATGATCTGCTGAATGTTGTAAGTACTTTGACCGTGACGGACAATAACGACGCGGGTAGCCAATCTCTTATTCCTCCATGAGCAGGTATGTGGTTCAGCCGGGTCAGCTAGGGTGACAAATGTATACTCGGTATACTGAGATGATTCCGAATCATCAAGGTCATTGTAACTTAGCTAGCTCATCCCTAAACTGGCAGTGTATAGTTGGTGACTGGTTATTGGTTACTTGTCCGTTGACCAGCAACAAATAACTAGTAACTAATGAGCAAAATGCTTGTGTGTTGGGGGGTTCGATGACTATAAAACGGTTGGTTTTAATTGTACTGACGATTTTTGCGATCGCTAGAATTGGTCTGTCTCTGGTAGAAAGCTGGGGTCAGCCCCAGATTCAAACTAGTCTGGAACTTCGCCAAACCAATCTAGTACTCCATGGCTGGGAGTGGCAGAACACAAACCCTGATTCTGATAAATCTGAGCAGCTTAATCAGGAGTCTAAGATAGATTGGACTGTGGCTCGTAATGCTTTGATTGGTGCTGAGCCGTTTCAATCTGCTCAAAAACAGTATGAAACAGCCCGTCAATTGGCTCAGACCAATCAGTCAAAGGTCCTGACCAAACTCCAAAAATTTTCCATAGGGAAGGTAACCACACCGAACGATAGGGGGCAATCACAATCACCAGTCACTCCCCTGACCCAAAACGCCTATGCCTCGGAGCAGCAGCAATTGCAAGAGTCATTGTCTGACATCGAACAGCTGATTGCTCGGCTGGATTTGCGTATTGGCATTCTCCAAGCTCAACAAGGAAAAACCGATGCTGCTATTGAAACCTGGGATAAACAGACATACTCTAATGGCTCATTAGAAACTGCTGGGGTATTAATGGGTCTATGGAGTGATCCACCCCTGGTAATACCAGATGCTGAGCAAAAAATTGAACAAAACTTAGATAATTGGTTCCGCTATCGGGCGTTGAGTCAGCTGTATCAAGTGCAGCAGCGCCAAAGTGACCTATTGTTACTCCAAACCCAAGAACAAGAAACCGCTGAACAAGCAATTGTCAAATTATTCGTTATCGCTGTCATCCCAGGATTTAACACCCTATTGGGTTTGATAATCTTAGTGTGTTTGGTTGGTCAGTTGTTATTTCAAGGTAAGCAATCCCTGATAGCAACGAATCATAATGTGCCATGGAAAACAGCTTGGGATGGGGAAATTATTTGGCAAGTGCTGATTTTTGGTTTTTTCGCTATCGGTCAACTGCTGTTACCGGTTTTAATTGGTTTGTCACTGGGGATTGTTGGAATTAACCCAGCCAATTTTACGGTACAGATGAGTGCTTTCTATGTGTTGCTAACTTACCTAATCATGGCATTTGGGGGCTTGTTAGTGATGTACCTTTCCATTAAGCCCTTTTTGCCCCTGCCAGAGGATTGGTTTCGTTTCAAGTGGCGCAGCAACTGGATTGTCTGGGGAGTCGGTGGCTATTTGATAGCACTCCCCTTGGTGATTGTGGTATCTCTGATTAACCAACAGTTATGGCAAGGAAATGGCGGTAGTAACCCACTGTTGCCCCTAGCTTTGGAGGGACAGGACACCATAGCTTTGACGATATTTTTTCTGACAGCAGCTGTGGCAGCACCAGTGTTTGAAGAGATAATCTTTCGAGGGTTCTTGTTGCCCTCTTTGACTCGTTATCTACCAGTTTGGGGAGCGATCGCATTAAGTAGTCTGATTTTTGCGATCGCTCATTTGAGTCTCTCAGAAGTCCTACCCCTAGCCACATTGGGAATTGTCTTGGGATTCGTTTACACGCGATCGCGTAATCTCCTAGCTCCCATGCTGCTCCATAGTCTCTGGAATAGTGGTACGCTTCTGAGTTTGTTTGTTTTAGGGAGTAGTTAAGAATTACAGCGGTTTACAATTGGGTGAGGTACAAATTCCTGGCTTTTAGGGAACAGGGAACAGGCAACAGGGAACAGGGAACAGGGAACAGGTAAGAGGTAAAAAATCCTGTGTACCTGATAGTTATGAAAAACGCTGTAAGTATGAACTGTCAAGTATCAAGTGTTAAGTATTAAGTGTGAAGTATGACGTGTGACATTCTTCATCCTTCAAAAAACACCATAAAGCTGTTTAATAAATACCATAATCTGATTCCCGTACTCCAAATCTGGATTCCAACGTCTGCCTAAGTCATAAACTGAAGGAGCAACACCTCTGGGCACATATTCAAAACGAGGGTCTACTATCGGGGTCTCGTTAATCATATCAGTACTGGCATATGCCTTCAGGTGCTGAATGTGAGCTTTAACTCCTGTTTTCGGGTCAGGAAACGTAGCACCAGCAGCACTAGCCTCAACGGTACCCAATCCACAGAAGTTATTCTGCTCAGGTTTGACCTTACCTCCAAAGCGTAAATAATCGGTTTCCAGACACATCTGACAGAAAGCAACATCGTGGTTCACTCCCTCATTTTCCGCTTCTTCTATGTAAAGTCTGGGTAAGTCAGGAAATTGTTTTAAACCGTCTTCATTGTTTTTCTCAAGAAAGCTTTTCAATTGGCTTTCAGTGGCATTTCCCATCCCCATAATTTGATCACCATCTTCGAGTAAGGTGCGGGGAAGTGAATTTAAAATAACAGTTTTTGTCTGATTTTCCCAGGATGCAGCTATATTAAACTCCTGTAAGTCTACCGCTTTGACATAGACAACATTTCCGTAACTGATTTGGCGAATATTTTCCCGATCAGTTAGACTAATCCCGAGCATTTCCACTAAATCAACGGGAATAAAGGCATTGCTATTAATTAAAATCCCTTTTTCGTCATACTTCTGTTGTTTAATAAAGATATTGATAGTAGGAAACTCAGGAGTTTTTGGAGTCTGACCGCTCCATTTAATTAATCCTTGAGCAATCCCTTTGGCAAATTTTTCCCGCTGATTTTGCAGTAACTCTAGGTCTTGAGGATTGTCGAGAAAACACAACTGCATCAGTACGGAAGAGACTGCTACCTGACGACAAAAGGATAAGCCGCGCCGATTGGGAGAGTGGATATCCGCTTGAATGCCACGACTGGGAAGTTCAGGAATTTCTTGGAGTAAGGCATTCAGTAAGAGCTGAGCATCCAGCTGCCTTTCATCGTTACCATAGATGTAAAAGGCTTGAGCCCCTCGCAGGGAACCGTTAAAGGCATTACCATGGATTTCCAAGGCTACGTCACCAGGCACAGCATTGGCATTGATCCATCGAATTGTGTCTCGACGACTGAGAGAGTCAGGAACAACTATACAATCTACTCCCCGTAATTCCAGCTCTTTAACAATTTCATTACGGGTAAGTATCATTTCCCGAGACTCTGTTGTGCCTAAAGCCACTACTCCCGGGTCTTTGAGGTCATGACCAGCGGAAATTATAATACGTGCCATGGGTGGGTTTCTTCTCCTTAGTTTACCGTTTTTTGGTCGGAAAATAATTCGGTAGATTGCTTTAAAAAATCGTGCTAATAGCTTACGCATTTCGCATTTAAATTGTCAGTTACGGAGAAATAATAAATGAAACCATCAATGATGATTTAGGAATGATGAATACCTCGGGAACTTCTGAATGAATGAATGAATGAATGATAGATTGTTTCGCCATTGACCATTACCATTCGGTTAGGGTCAATGGTGTTCAATTAAAGTCCCATTTTGGCACGGGTTGCTGGGCCGACAATTCCATCTACATCTAAACCGTTTTGTTGTTGGAACTGCTTTACAACTGCCTCGCTACCTCGTCCATAGACACCATCCACATCCAGACTATAGCCTGCTTTGGCCAAGGCTTGTTGAATAGCACGTACGTCTTCTCCCTTCATGTAAGGTTGGCTTAGGCGCAGTACCCGAAATTGTATTGACTTCTCAGATTCTTTCTTGGAGGGTACCGAGATCGAAAACCCTTCTGAAAAACTATTGTTTAGTCGTCTCTCGGTTGATGGTCCGTAGGAACCATCTTCGGAAATCCGGTCATTGATATTATAGCGGTTCCAAACTCGCTGGAATGCCCGCACTGCTAGGGCGCGAATGTCTCGGGTACCTCTGCCTACGTAGTCGAAATGAACTGGGTCCCCCCAACCGAGCCATCGCCAGCCGTACTTCTGGAGGTAAGGTCGCCACCTCAGGTAATCTGAAATATCAATGGCTAGACCACTTTGGTGATTACTGCGAGACGGACGGGCAGCAATGGGAATACCGCAACGGCGATTTCTGTAGTGGTTATATAGTATTAATTGCTGCGCAATGGTCCGATAGGCTGAATTAATTACCATGGGAACGCCCCGGTCTTGAATAGCACGTTCGAGGGCTCTTTTGGCAGCGGGTTGGAGCATAGCCCAGACAGCAGGACCTAGTTGCACATCTAAATCATCAAAGCTGATTAGTACATTCGGGATAAGTCGGTTCATTTCATCAATAATCTGCTTGTCTAGCCCCCGAACCACTTCTGTAGAGCAGGAGGTAACATTCCTGACCTTGATGGATATTTTCTTAGGGAACAACTGCTTGTCATCATCCCAAACCTCCACATGGGGTTCGTAGACGTACCAGGTATTCTTGCCATTAAATTCATCTTTGGTCAAAGCAATCCGCAGGTAAGACTTCTCTTCTTTGAGGTCTACCCAGCTGTGCAGCTCTAGTTCCCTGCCTTTTTTGACCCAAACTTTATCCTCTTCATTTTCGATCTTCTGGCTGGGTACGGGTTGCTGTTTTAGGAAGGTATCATGTACGATTTTCAAAGATAAGACCATCAGTTTCCCTCATAGATGAAATGGTGGCAGTAGTCGTGATT
>NZ_JAAHHZ010000356.1:0-4829 GCF_010672005.1 Moorena sp. SIO4A5
CCACCTCAGCAGTGGGTAAGGTCACATCCAGAGGTTTTATACTGTCAAAATCAACGTTTTGGTAATGTGCGGTAGCTTCTGCCAACAGCTGCTCTAATTGCTGCCATTGATCTTGGGTTGTTGGTAAGGGTTGTGGTGATGAATCTGGTAATTTGTTTGATTTTATAGGATCAGATTTTCTATTTTTTCCTTTTACACTTGAACTAAGACCGGGTGTCGAGGTGGGTTTTAAAGACCCTTTAGTTGATGGGGATTTAATTCCTGGCTGGTCATGGTTTGCCGGGGGGTGAGTTGGAATAAGCTCCAAGTCATTAACCAGATTAAAATCTAATTCATTGAGATCCGTGTAGGTCTGACCCGGGCGAGGGCTGTGGGTGGGATCGACGTGCGGTGTGCTTGGTTGGATAGGCTGCTGTTTGCTCATCCCATAACTATCTAATTTTGTGGGAGTAGTATTTTCCGCGCTTGAGCTATTTTCTTCAAAAAAGGTATCGTCAAATAAACTACTTAATTCATCCGCTGGGTTAGTTTTTTGAGTTAGGTTTGCCTCAGTACTCCCAACAGAAAATAATTCTTCAAGGTCTTTATCCGTCAGGCTTGGAGTAGGGTTAGGTTGAATCTCCTCTGGAGTTGACTCCCTTGACTGTAGTAATTCAAAAGCTGCTTCTTCTGGAAATTCCTCATCGAACAAACTGAGTAAATCTTCCTCGGTAGACTCCGCTGCCTCTGGAATGTCCAACCCATCAAGTTCTTTAATCAGGTCAGATAAATCCTTTGGTTCGTCTGTAGTTATAGAATTGTGTGATTGGCTAGACAACTGCTGGTTATCTGGAGCGATAATTTCTTCTTCTTGCCAGGTTTTATCCAAATCAGGGGTCTGACCTTCAAAGATATCAGCTAAGCTATTGAGTTCTGCCATGCCAACTTTTGGTTCTGCAGCATCATCGGACTCGATTTGGAGGATATCAGTGGTTGCTTGTTCCACTTCCTCTATATCCGGTATATCCTCGAGGAAGTTATCTAGGTTAAATTCGTCTTTGATTACTGCTGGTGGCTGAGCATCTAGGTTGTTAGACATTCGGAAAGCTAAAATTCCACATTACGCGATCATTTTTAACCTTTTGCCTTGGCAAGTTCGCCGGTTCCCTGCGACGAGAAACTGATATAATGCGGTAAAAACCGTATTAAAGTTCCCTTCCTGCTTCTTTCCAGTTACCTGGTTTTTCATAGGGTGTCGGCACTTCCTATTCCACAGGCTTAGACCGAATAGCCTTCGGCAAAACGTTCGTGCATTCAGGCTGGCGTTATAGTCACGGTCAAAGACTTCACCGCAAACCTCACAATCAAAAACTCGTTCTTTAAGTGGCATTTCCTGAACATGACCACAACTAGAACAAGTTTTAGTGGATGGGTAGAATCTATCTACAAATACCAATGAGCAACCGTACCACTCAGACTTGTATTCGACTTGACGACGAATTTCATAAAGAGCGGAGCGGAATCGGCTATCGCACCTGCGTTCCTTATGGTTTTTTAGCAGACCGGAAACATTTAGATCTTCTAACCCAATCACTGCGTGGTTTTTGCAAAGCCAAGAGGTTAATTTTTGAATTGCATCTTTCCGGATGTTAGCAACACGTTGATGGGCTTTAGCTAATTTCAGCTTGGTCTTATTTCTATTGGCAGAACCCATAGTTCTTCTAGATAGTTCTCCTTGAAGTCTAGCCAGCTTTTTCTGAGCTTGTTTGTAAGCTCTAGGATTAGGAAATACCGTCCCATCTGAACAGGTGGCTATAACTTTAACCCCGACATCAACACCTAGATATTCTCTACATTTAACAGTGGGTTCAGGTTCCAACTCGTAGGCCAAAGAAATATACCAAGAATCGGCTTCTCGACTGATTGTAACCCGCTTCGTCTGGATTCCAGGTAAAGGTTCATAAGTGCTAACCCACCCAAGAAAAGGGAGTTTCAACCGAGTTCCTGAAAACTCCATGACCTTCCCACAATTATCTAGGGTGAAGCTATCATTTCTACCTTTCTTCTTAAACTTAGGGTGTTGAGCTCTCCCTTGAAAGAATCGGTTAAACGCTTCTCCTAAGTGCATGAATACGAATTGATAAACCCTAGAACTTAAGGTAGACTGCCAAGGATATTGAGGTTTAACATGATTGGTATAGAACTTTTTCAGCTTGTTAGCAGAAGGCTTTAGCCCGGCTTTATAGGATTCGTTCCACATATTTAAAGCCCAATTCCAAAGCCACCTAGAATACCCAGCGTGTTGAGCCATCAAGGTTTTTTGTCTATTATTAAGTTTTAACTTGGTCTTGAAGGCTCGTTGCATAAGTCTGGGTCATTCTTAATTTTGCTTTGATACTAAGCGAGCAGCTCGGCGCTGTCAGTCATGGAGTTTTAATGGCTTTGATTATCCCTGCCGTTTCCCATCAAGCTCACGTTCTGACATTGACCCCGACTCACTCAGCAGCAACTCTGAGTTTGATGTACTTAGTCACCGAGCTACCTTTGACGACATAATGATCGTATCGTTTTGTACCGCAAATCGTCAACTAAGTTACTCCTCTATGATAGTTCTAAAATTTAATATCACTGACTAGCCAAGAGGTAGCTTAACACTCCCGAATCTATACAGACGAGGTTTTCTTGCCTCGCTAGCTAGATTTCTTATAACGTTTTTCATATCTCAGTTCAACTGTGAGTTCAACGACTCAGAGCATTTAAGAATTTCTGGATACCTGAGAAGAACGACTGTTTTTTTTGGGCAGATGGTATATTTTGAGCATCTTCTGGGCTAGTTGTGTTAACTAGATTTGCCTTAAGTATAATTTGCTCAATAGCCTCTGTTGTCGGTTTGCTGGTTTCTTCAGTCACTAACTGATACTCATCATCAATTTCTAGCCATACTTGCCACACAGAAGGGTAACAACGCCATAGAGCCCCTCCTGGAAAGGGTCGCAGATAATAACAAGATTCCAGAGTTTTCAGGAAGCGATCGCGCAACTGACGTGCGGCATAGCCAATCCCTACAATCGAGACATCTTCGAGCTGAGGATTTAGGATTACACAGGGGCGATCCCCAGCCAAATTACAAATCTTTTCCACTTGGCCTACTTCCACGGCAGAGGGACCTACTAGCAAGAAAACCTGGTCATCATCATCAATTCTAGTTTCTGCTGGGGAGCGACTGGTGCCAACATCAGTAATTTTAAACGGTACCTCTCCCCAGTCACGACGGGCAAGGGCTGAAGCACCCGTATCAGGAAAAAATATTTTCAGTCCGGAGCCATACTGCTCAAAGATAGGAATAAATTCTTGGGCGATTGACTGGGCTTGTAGGGCAATTTCTGGAAAGACCAACTCCACTTGTACCCTGGTTTGACCGTCATCTAGGGCAGCTTTGGTCGCTTGTTTAGCTTGAGCGATCGCATCTTCTAAGCTCAAAGGAAGTTCATTCATGAGTCTGTCTGTGTGTTAATCAAAAACTCTAATATTAATTGCTTAAAAGAAAAAGGAAAACTAATGTCTTGCCACATTAATCCCGCCCAATCAACCCTACCCATAGGAGCAATTGAGGCTTTTTTGAGCAAAGTTAGACCTTAGATAATGCTGGTTCTGGCATCAGTCGTTCCAAAATTTGCTTAAGTACCATCACCGTCCAATCTACATCAGCTTCTGTGGTATCTCTCCCCAGTGTCAACCGAATTCCAGCCAAAGCAGCTGGCTCGTTGTAACCCATTGCTAACAATATCGGACTCGGACTCAGTTTACCACTGTGGCAAGCGGAACCTGCACTAATACCAATACCAGCCTGATTTAACTGGCGCACTATAGTTTTACCAGTCACCCCCTCAGTAGGGGAAGTCACACAGAAACTAACGTGATGGGGTAAGCGATAGTCTCTAGAACCAGTGGGAATGAGATTGGGGGTATCAGCCAGTTGGTCAAACATGCGATCGCGTAATCGAATTAACCGAGGTGTCTCTTTTAGCATTTGCACTGCTGCTAGTTCTGCCGCCATGCCAAACCCAGCAATCAGTGGCACCGCCTGGGTTCCAGACCGCAATCGGGATTCTTGTCCACCACCGGATATCAGGGGCACTAACTCCACATCAGGGCGGATATACAGTGCCCCTGATCCCATTGGACCATAAATTTTGTGACTGGAAATCGACAGCAAATCCACCGGTAGTTGTTGAACATCGATCGATAGCCGTCCTGCTACTTGAACTGCATCGGTATGAAACAATACACCTTGTTCACGAGCAATTTGTCCGAGTTCATCAATAGGTTGGAGCGTACCTACTTCACTTTGACCGTAGATGACGGAGACTAAAACTGTATTTGCCTGTAGGGCAGCTTTTAAATCACCGGGATTGACCATTCCCAGAGAATCCACTGGTAGCCTAGTCACTTGCCAACCCCACTGTTCCAACCAGGCCACTGGTTGAGCGATTGCAGAATGCTCTACACTAGAAATAATGATATGCTGGGGTTTCTTGTAGGCTTGGGCAACCCCCATCACCGCCAAATTATCCGCCTCAGTACCGCCAGAGGTAAATATAATCGATTCTGCTGGTGCATTGATTAACCTAGCCACCTGCATTCTTGCTCGTTCCAGTACAATAGCCGCTCGCTGACCCCACTGGTGTAAGCTAGATGGGTTACCCCACTGCTGGGCAAGGACATCTTGAATAGTTTTAATGACTTCTGAGCGTGGTGGTGTGTTGGCGCTATAGTCCAGATAAATTTGCATGGGTTTTCAGGCAACCAGCTATCTCTACCTTCAGCATATAACCTTTCCAGGTCTCTCT
>NZ_JAAHHZ010000357.1:0-4803 GCF_010672005.1 Moorena sp. SIO4A5
TGACTTGCTCCGAGTTACTTAGGAGTTTGATAGCTCGTTTCCCTGTTCCGTGCATACTCTGTGTAAAATTCATCCCACGCTCATCCTTACGGATTGAGACGTGGGGCTTCTTTTACCGGACAGCTAAAAGCTTTCCCTTATTAAACTAAGCCAGTGAGTCACCCCACTGACTCGTCTTCAGAACCGTACGTGACAATGCACGCATCATACGGCTCCTCATCAAACGGAACCATTGTCATTGGTACCTCATTAACGGGTTTTCATCTAACTCTAAGGCGTTGACTTTTGTCCCGTGTTTGGCATCGTGGCAATGAAGGTGTAGTAATTCCAGATTTTCATCTTTGTTAGTTCCACCATTAGCGCGTGGTAAGATGTGATGCATTTCCAATTTGTCTCCATCCCTAAAGGTAAGACCACAGTGGGAGCATTTCCCTTTTTGCCTTTTCAAAAGTTTTGCCTTCTGAATGGTATTTTCGGGATGTTTACCCATTCTGAGACTCCAGTAGATTAAATCGCCATCGTAGGGACTTCTGGTTTCTTTGACTTTTCTGTGCCGAACAATAGGTGTTTTGGCATGTTTGGGCAAGTAATTATCTTTCCCGGTCATGAACATCCAGTTGTCTTTCCCGATGGTTCCCCAATATTTCTTGATTACCCAGGATTTCGATTTCTTGGGATGCCTCCTATATCCCCATCTTCGGAGTTTTTTCCATAGCATATGCCCTAATGTATTGAAGGTTTCCTTACTACAGACTGAACTATAGTAATTACACCATCCTCTTATAATGGGTTTTAGTCGGCTGATTAGAGCCGTCTGCGGGGCAGCTCTGTATTGGTCGATAACTTTGGCGAGCTGCCTGTAATGCTCTAGAACTTTTTCCAATGATGGTTTGATGATGGTCTTAAAACCTTGTTTTGACTGGTTTTTACCAACCTGATATTGACGGATATTGAATCCGAGGAAGTCAAATCCTTCAAATGTATGGGTAATCCTGGTCTTACTTGATTTTAATTCCAAACCCATGTCATTCAACCATATATTGATGATTCTTTGACATTCTTTTACCACGTAATGGTCTTTATGCATTATGACAAAGTCATCTGCATATCGGACTAAATTTAATGCATTCCTATTCTTGGATTTACTTCCCTTCATAGTTTCTGCGAATTGTTTAATCCTTTTTTCCATGCCGTGAAGAGCTATATTTGCCAGAAGGGGAGATATGACTCCGCCTTGTGGAGTGCCCTCTTCTGTAGGTGAGAATGTCCCATTATCCATCACACCAGCTTTTAACCAAGACTTGATTAATCGTCTTAAGGATGGATAAGTATTCAATTTTGTCAGAAGTGCATTATCTCACATCTTGCACCAAGAAATGTTGATATCAATTCCCTGTGCAAGGAGCAGAGGTTGCAATCGGAGGATATCAGTTAATAGTATGCAGACAACAAGCTGAGGGAGGATAGAGTGGAGAGCTTTTTCAGCTACTTGCCCCCAATCGGGCAAGGTGGTTGAATCAGTAGAAAGATAAGCCCAGTGTGCCAATAGGTAGGCTATCATTGATAAAATTAGCCAACGGTACATCCCTAGTTTGGTTTGCGCAAGCTAGCGATGCAGTCGCTTAACGATGCTTAGCAGCTCTTTTACCAGCCCTCAATAGGCCACCTGCGCTTGCCCCACCAGTTGATAGTGCTGGCTTTCATAGGTAATGTAGAGAGGACAAAGCGCTTCTTCCATTTGCCGTCACGCTTGAGATAGAACCAAGAAATGGAAACAACTTTGGGTTTGCCCTCAAGCCGAACTTGTTGCCCTCGCTTGTAGAGACTAGATAGTTGGCGTCCATCAACCAGTTTACGGTCACGGCGGACTCCAACCACAGCGTGATATCTGAGCTTGCGGATGCCTCGCCAAAATTCTACACTACAGAAAGCGGTATCTGCTAATACCATCACCAGCAAAGCGATGAGTTAAGGTTTTAGGCAATAGTCGTACCAACCGCAAACCTAGTTGTGCTTGTGTTGTTGTGCCATAACCGCCGAAAGACTCGGAAATTCCAAGGCCACCGCCGATACCACCACCAGGTACAGCACGACCAGGTGCAATCGAAGTTTGCGATTGAAAACACTGATGAGGGACTCATTTGCTTTGAACTTTCCTCGTAACTCTTAGCTAGTCAAGTCAATAATTACCTGCAAACATGGTCTTCGTCATGCAAGGTTTGTAGGATAGCAGTTCGGCTATAACTCCTTGTCGCACCTGTCGAATCATTTCACGGGTTGACCAATGGTATTCATTGAGAAATCGACAATTGGCGCTAGCAGAAATGACCTTGACAATATTCTGGCAGTGGATGTCCTATAGCTTGTAAAAACAATCCTAGTAACGGGCTGTTTGCTATCCCGTTGGTAGGCACTCGGCATCAATCCGAGTAGGGTATACACGCTCGCTTTGGGCGTGGGCAAGAATTGAAACCAAAGTTCAAGCTATCTATTGTTTCTATTGTTTGCACGCCCTTTTCTCTCATCTGTGCCTACTGCTTGGCAAGTGGTTCATTTGTACTAGTGCAAGAGGTGAGTTATGGTTGATTTTATCGAAACATTTGGCAATGTCGGCATCTAGTACCCATTTAGGTTTTTGGTTGATGCCTGTGAATATTGCTTCAATCGCATCGTGACAGGAGCGTCCTGGTCTGAATCCGTATGAATTGGGTTCAAAGCGTGCTTCCCATTCAGGTTAAACATGCCTGTTTAGTTAAGCACCTAAACAAAATTAATTACATATTCTTTTCCAAAATTGTCAAGCACTTTTTTGAGATATTTAAGAAAGCTTTTCCAGTTTTCGTAAGCATCAATTTCAATCCACTCATACTTAATAAATTTCCAGAAAATTTCAATTAAGTTGTGCTTGGGTGAGTAAGTAGGTAACCAAAATATATCTAAATTATTACCTTGCCATTCTTCTAATTTTTCTAGGATTTTATTGCTTGTGTGTATTGAAGCTTGAGCCATTACTACTACAGTTAATTTATCGAATTTTTTACTAAAACTATCTAAAAAATTAATCCCGATTTCACTATCAATTGAGCCGTGATGTATTTCGTAATCTAATTGATTTTCACATCCCATTAATCCGAGAACATTAATTCTTTTGCTTTGGGAACTATTAAGAGTTATTCTTTTTAATTTTTCTTGCCATCCATAAGGAATATCTGGCTTCAAAGAGAATCCACTTTCATCTAAATATCTTAATTCAATTTCTCCTTTTTTAGCTTGCTCTTTTAGCTCTTTTAGTCTGGGTATTTTTACCTCTAGCTCCCAGTCATCAGGGGTTTTACTCGTTCCTCTCTTCATTCTTTTCCATTTCATGTTCAACTTTTTTATGGTTCTTTTTATAGTTTCCTTACTGACATCTATTTTCCACTCTTTATTGATTTTAATTTTAACTTTGCGGTGCGACCCCGGTCGGGTTCCCCGACCTAGGGAATGCGCACCAAGAGAGTTTAGGCTTTTTGGTTCAGATTTTACCCACTCCTTTACTTGTTGCTTTTGTTCCTGATTTAACTTAGGTTTTCTGCCCCTACCTTTTTGATTATATATTCCTATTATTTTTTGATATTCCCATTTAGTTAACCAGTTATATATAGTTTTTCGAGTAACTCCAAATAATGAACTTAATTCATTGATAGAAAACTTTTTATAACTCAACAATATACAGTTAGCTCGGTCTCTCACTTGAGGATATTTACTTTGCCAACTTATTCTTTCCAACAGTTTTTTAGTTTCGGTATTTAATTCTCTAATGAATCTCAGATAACTACCCATTTTCAGTTATTTCATATAATTATATCTTATTATGTCAAAAATAGGTAATTAATTTTGTGCACCTGCTTATAGAAGCATTCCAACTAGCTTTGGAAGTTTGCACCAAATCAGACTTCCCAAAAGATTGGGCAAACACTCAAATCCTCTTGGGCATTGCCTACAGAAACAGAATCAATGGAGATGAAGCTGAGAATTTTGAAAAAGCCATAGAAGCAGACCAACTAGGATTAGAAGTTATCACCAAAGAACACTTACCCGAATATTGGGCAAGCATTCAAGATAGCCTGGGTGATGCCTACAGAAACAGAATCCGTGGAGATAAAGCTGAGAATTTTGAAAAAGCTATTGAAGCATACCAACTAGCATTGTCAGTTGATACCAAATCAGACTTCCCCGAAGATTGGGCAAACACTCAAATCCACCTGGGTGATGCCTACAGAGAAAGAATCCGTGGAGATAAAGCTGAGAATTTTGAAAAAGCTATAGAAGCATTCCAACTAGCATTAGAAGTTCGCACCAAATCAGACTTCCCCCAAGATTGGGCAAGGATTCAAAATAATCTGGGCTATGCCTACTTTTACAGAATCGGTGGAGATAAGGCAGATAATCTAGAACTTGCTATAGAAGCATTCCAACTAGGATTAGAAGTTTGCACTAAAGAAGACTTCCCCAAAAAGTGGGCAGCCATTCAATCTCTCCTGGGGTATGCTTACAGAGAAAGAATCCGTGGAGATAAGGCTGATAATCTAGAACTTGCCATTGCTGTATACCAACTAGCTTTGGAAGTTAGTACCAAAGAACACTTCCCCGAAGAGTGGGCAAACACTCAAGATAACCTGGGGGATGCCTACAGAAATAGAATCCGTGGAGATAAGGCTGATAATATAGAACTTGCCATTGCTACATACCAACTAGCATTGTCAGTTGATACCAAATCAGACTTCCCCGAAGAGTGGGCAACAACTCAAAATAACCTGGGGG
>NZ_JAAHHZ010000358.1:0-4784 GCF_010672005.1 Moorena sp. SIO4A5
TCGCATCTAGCAATTCCTCGCGCTTAACAGGCTTGATCAGATAATCATCAGCCCCTAACCTCATCCCCATACGCCAATCTGACCAGTCAGCTTTGGAGCTGAGGAAAATAAAGGGAATCGCAGCAGTGATGGGATGTTGCTGCAGAGTCTTTAAAACACCATAACCATCTAGCTGAGGGATTATTATATCACAAATAATTAAATCTGGCTGCTGGTTTTGAGCAAGCTTGACTCCACTGCTACCGTTGTCACTACTAATCGTTTCGAACCCTTCTGCTCTGAGCAGGGTGAGGAGGTTCTTCCGAATTATTGGCTCGTCTTCAATTACTAGAATCTTATTCATACTGGTTTGGACTTAAATCAGGTGTAGTGGACATAAAAGGTGACCTTGAACAGGGTTTTGCGAAGGAACAGCGTAAAGATAGAACGAGGTATTTCAAGACTGCAAGGGATCGCCCACAGTCGGAGCACAGTAAGAACACCAGGTTTCGTTGGTGTAGCTGCGTTTCGGTACGGGTGTCGGTTACTAACTCAGTAGTATTGGCAGTATGTTACCTAGACTTGGTATCAGTAATGAGGTAAGCAGATACTTCATGATTGTTTTCTGTTGGTAGTTATTTGGAGCTATTAACTGAGTATATTGGTATCTTAATTTACTAGAAAATTTTCTTTATTGAAATAAAAAAACATGCTTATCTTTGATAACTAAGGGCTAATATAGGGGCGGATTTGTATAAGAATTAACAATTATAATGATGTTCACAAAAACTTCACATTCATTAAGTAGTTTTTAATAAAACTACTTAATGAATAACTATCCCTAGCATGGCGTTTATTCGACCTTTAAAAAAAAAGTAAACCTTATCACTAGCTTGTGTCAATAAACATTTGCATACAATGCGTTAAAGCACGTGTAAGTATTTGAAAGTATTTTAATTAAATTCGATTATGATTAATTAGCGATTAATCAGCCGTCAAGATTTATGAGCTATCCATCCGGTAGTTTGATCAAAACTTATGGGATAATTGGACTATAATTCAGCATAATTTTGCTGAATTTGGTATATAAATACTATGATAATCATTCACATAGCACAGTTAAATTGATAGCTTTTCATGTAGAGGCTGATTAATAGGCATTAGCACTAAGCAGGGATCCACCCTGATTGCCCCGCAACCAAGCTCGAAGCGCGGTTAACCGTTAACCCTCAGTCAAGCCTCAACATCACCCTGTAACTTTTGCTGTGCCAATTAGATGGTTAACAACTTACTAAGCTTACTAAGCGGGTTTATAAACGATTTGTAAACACCCAGAAGGCCAAAAGTTATTGTAGTGCTGGTCTATTGTCCGTCTGATCGTTCACAACCTATTTATTTTGGCTATATAATTATTGAATTTTAAGTAATTTTTATTCCAATAACTCATAGAGTTAATCATTATAATTTTCCTCACACCTAAACCACGATATTAGTTATTAATTAATCTATTGTTACCGAAGTGGTGGATTAGCGCATCAACCGTATGACTAAATAAGTATGGGCATAATCACTTAATTTAGCTTAGATACGTTATAGTTAGTTTACTTACGCCCTTCGATATAGCTAACATCACCCACCTTGACCCTGAAGTCATACCTATAAGTCATACCTATCTGCTGCTGTAACCCCCTTTGATTAGCTAGTTATAGCAATGACTCCAGTACTATAACCTGCTATTAGAAAAAAAAAGCAACTAAAGGAAATATTTAGTACTTATGGCTGATAGTTTACGACCTATTACGTATTTTTACATATGCACTTCAGGATGACTACTCTAGAAAATCCGTTAAATCTCGAATGCCGAAAGCAGTTTAGGTGAGTTTTCCTAGATATTGAAGGCTAGCCTAGCTTACAAACAAGCTACTAGCTAACAACCAGGGTCAGTATCATCCTAGACCCAGGGACTATTTATATATCTTTGTGTTCTCAATTAGGGAAAATCCTCCATGGCTCAACGAAAGTCAATCAAGCTTCGTCGTAGATACTTACGACCATTAGTCAGTGCTTCCCTCATTCTCGGTAGTTTGTTTCAGCTAGCAGTACCTGTATTTGCGGATGGAACTGATGCTGGTGTACAGATTATTAACCAGTCGGAAGCTACCTATGAAGACCCCAACAATCCAGGGGTTACCATCGACGCGACCTCAAACACTGTGATCGTTGAGGTCGCTGAAGTGGCTGGTTTGCTGGTTCAACCTGATGGTGTTAATGACGTCAACCTAGGTAGTATTGCTACTGGTGATACCTTGCAATTTGACTTCGTGATTACCAACATTGGTAACGAAGACACCAATATTGCGATTCCTGGTCTTGATAACATCGCCATCACTGGTTTAGATCCCGATCCTGCTGCTCCTACTCCTATTACAGTGACAGCTGACTTGGATGGGAATGGCGATTTCGAGACAACTATTCCAGCAGCTGGTTTTACCACAACCACTCCCATTGCTGCTGATGGCAGCATTAAGGTACGGGTTGAAGGTACGGTTATTGTAGATGAAGCAGGGGCTCCGATTAATGTCCAGTTAGGTGATACCGGACCTAACGACAATAGTCCTGCTACTGATAACCAGCCGGATGCTGATGATGGTTCCAATCCTAATGAAGTTACTACCGTAGATGCTGATCCTACCGAAGCTCCGGTCAATGGTGAGCGTGAAGGTTCGGCGTTCCAAGAGGTCTTACTCTCTACAGAGATTAAGGAACTAGCCACCATCACTGTTCTCAAGCGAATCATAGGTCCGAATAATATTGATCTAGTTGATAACGGTGACGATCCTAATAGTGCTAGCGATGATAAAATTACTTATCGCTTAGACTTCCGGGTTGAGTCATCTAACCCAGCGATTAATTTCCAAGCTGCGGATCTCGAAGGAACTACTATTACCGTTGATGGTGCGCCAGTTCAGCGGGTTTTGGTTTCTGATGTCATTCCCGAAGGTACAGTATTTGATACTGACCCTGCAAAAGCGCCTACTGCCCCAGCAGGCTGGACAGTGGTCTACTCTGATGACGATCCAGCGGTAACTGGTCGTGACGCCCTGAGCGTAGACTGGTCTGCTACCCCCCCAGCTGATGTTAAGCGCATTGGTTTTATTGCTGACGGTCCTATTACTGCAGGAACCTCCACTGAAGCTGATGCCAATGGCTTCAGCTTTGGTGTGATCACCAGTGGGTTACCGGTTGCTGGTGGTGAAGTCGCTAACATTGCTCAGGCATTTGGTGAAACTGTCGGTGACCCAACGGATGAAGTGGTCTACGATGAATCCGGTGACCAAAATCCCAACAACTACAATGATGATGGTACACCACCGGATGAGACTGGTACCGACTTCAACCCAGCTACAGACCTTGGTATTGCCAATCCCAGTGCTGATGGTGTTGATGAAGACAATGACAACACAGGTGAAGGACCTAAGGGTGAAGACACTGTAGTTACCATTACTGCAGACATTGAGACTACCAGTCAAATCCTCAATGGTCCAGAGAATCGACCCAACGCCATTGGTCCAACCAATGACAATGATGACTTCACTAACCAGTCCACAACTATTCCAGCTGGAACAGCTCAGGGTATCGACATTGACCCAGGTGCGGTGACCTTCGACAATACCGTTGAGAACCCCAATGCTACTAATTTAGATAACGTAACCTTGTTGCCAATTGCGCCTTCAGTCGGTAATGCGGCGACTAATGACCCTCAAGTTAATCCTCAATTCACCACTCCAGTAGACTTTGGACCAGATAACCAGATTCCTGATAACACTACGGTCACGATCAGGTACGAGCCAGAGACAGGTCCAATTCTTGAGGCGACTTACACCTACACTGAAGCTGGTGGTTTTACCCTCACTGGTGGTACAACAGTTAATGTTGGTACTCTCACACCAGGTCAGCAATTGGATTACGAGGTAATTGTTGACTTACCTGAGACAGCTCAAGTTCAGGGTTACGGGATTCCGATTGTTGCCTTTGTGGACAACACCACGGACGGAAACTTTGATGTCACTGAAGACACCGTCTTCAACATTACTGTTGACCGTCCCTACACTGGTTATATGCAGATGGTGCAAGAAGCTCGGATTCTGGATACTGATGGTGTAACAGTGATTCAGGACTTCTCCGGCGGAGATCCCACAGGTGATCAGGAAGGTACCCTCGCGGAACGGGCTAAGCCTGGTCAGTTTATCGAGTACCGAATTACCTACACCAATATCTCTGAACCACTAGTGGGTGCTGGTAACGTAGTTTTGGATGCTGAGAACTTCACCATTACTGAGGATGGTACTGCAGCTCCTAACAACTGGGTTACTGTCACCACTCACGAGCAAGGAACTGACCCATCTCAGGGTACTGTGGAGTACTTCAATAATACCTTATCCTTTGGAAATACTGACCCAGCTAGCGGTGAGGAAGTGACTAGGTACGTCAATGAAGTTGGTACTGTTGCTCCTGGCGACAATGGATCCTTTGTCTTCCGTCGTAAGGTGGACTAATCTTTAATGCTCTGAAGTAGTAAGTATAGCGCTACGCTTAGCGTCAGAAGTCAGAAGTCAGAAGTCAGAAGTTGACTCTAACAAGGTTTTAGGGTGCGTAGTGGCGTGGCACACCTAAAAATGTTTGTTGGGTTGAGCGGTAGGGAAACCCAACAATGCGTTACTGGTGTTGGGTTTCATTCTTCAACCCAACCTACGCTTATTGCACCATTTTAGATGTGTCAGTCCAGTAGGGTGCGTTAGGGGCGG